>JACPYI010000031.1 GCA_016196115.1 Candidatus Sungiibacteriota bacterium | reverse complement strand
TCGGTTTCGAAACCCGATAGGGAGGTACAACCTTATCATTAAAAATGTAGCCGGACTGCGCAACTTCGTGATGGCGTAGCAAGATCGGGGAACCTCTTGATCATGCTCTGTCATCAAGATAATTGTGCAGTGGGTCTTATCTTGATTGCGCTGATCGCATTTATCACGCATGTCGACCTTTCCGAAAAACTTTCTAAAGAGATTCGCATGGGAACATTTTCCAATTATCTGCTCAAGCCCTATACGTTTTGGATTGCGGCGTTTATGGAGGCATTCGCGCAAAAGATCAACTATCTGGTCTTGGTTTTTCCTCTTACGGCCGTTGTTTTAGTTTTTCTCGTCGCAAAGGGCTACCTCTTTTTTTCTTCGGGCCAGCTCCTTTCCGCGGTACTTATCGCGGCATTTGCATTTCTGCTCCATTTTGTCCTGGATATGCTCATTGCATTCTGGGCATTCTGGACGGACAATGTATGGGCATTCAAGCATGTCAAAATCATTCTTTTCGGATTTTTGGGCGGCGCAGGTTTCCCGCTGGATTTTCTTCCAGAGCATTTGGGAGCAATCGCGCGCTTTCTTCCTTTCCAATATTTCTATTATGTACCCGTCACCTATCTTCTTGGGAAGAACAGCGATATGGAAAAAATCATTTCAGACGGTTCACACATGCTCTTGTGGATGATCGTTCTGCCGTTTTTCTGTTTTTTTGCGTGGCGGGCGGGGCTTAAACGATATGACGCATATGGGTCTTAAGACGATTCAAAAATATATCAGGATATACGGAGTTCTTCTCAAATACAGCATCATCCAGAGCACGACGTATCGCGCAAACTTTTTTTGGGAGCAGCTCATAGAACTGGGATATCAGACAGGGCTGGTGGTATTTTTCTATGCTCTTTTCGGGCACATCACGGAGATTGCCGGATGGAGCTATTATGAAGTATTGTTTTTGGCGGGCGTCAATATCGTGTACGGCGGGCTTTTATGGGGCATGGTTTTCGTGTTTGGGCTCACGCGTCTGCCCGAAGACATCAAGAACGGCAATGTTGATATTGCCCTCCTCAAACCGCTCAATCCGTTGTTCAATCTCACATTATCCAAACCTTATTTTACCTCGCTTTCCTCGCCGCTGATCGGCCTCGGAATTATGTATTATGCGGTGTTAAAAATCGGAAGAGCGATTCCGATTCAGAATATTTTATTCGGAATCATCATATTTTGCTGCGGCCTCATCATCGCATACTCGATTGCGGTCATGTCTTCTTCGCTGTCGTTCCGGTTTATCAATTCTACGGCATTTCAGCAGGTGGGCGAACGGGTAATAAATATGTACACCCGAAATCCTCACAGCGTATACCGAGGCGGTCTTCGGATTATTTTATTTTTCATCCTGCCCCTCGTATTCGTCTCAAGCATACCGTCAAGCACCGTATTGCGAGGAGTTGAATTCGAATACGTGTTTCTCGGTGTCGGGCTTGCAGCGATTTTTCTGTGTGCCGCAATACTTGTATGGAACCGGATGATCCGGTATTATTCATCCGCGAGCAGTTAGTTTTTTCGGTCATTCTGAACGTAGTGAAGAATCTCGGAGATCCTTCGCTTCGCTCAGGATGACGAGCACTTGTGAAACCAATCATTTCGGTACAACACATAACCAAGCACTATCAGGTGCACCAAAAAGAAGAGGGGCTTGGAGGAAGCTTGAAGTCGCTCGTAAAGAGAAACTATAAGACCGTGAAAGCGGTGGACGACATCTCATTCGATTTGCACGCGGGAGAGTTGGTGGGATTCATTGGACCCAACGGCGCGGGCAAGACCACGACGCTCAAAATGATGAGCGGACTTTTGTATCCTACGTCCGGGGAAATTAATATTCTCGGGTTTCGGCCGTATGAGAAGCAGGCGGATTTTCTTAAGCAGATCAGTTTCGTGATGGGGCAGAAAAACCAGCTGTGGTGGGATATACCGGCAATCGATAGTTTTAATCTGAACAAAGAGATTTACGAGGTGCCTGAAAAAAGATACCGCGAGGTAGTGGATGAGCTGATCGAATTGCTTGATCTGAAAAACGTGATCCACCAGCAGGTCCGGCGATTGAGCCTGGGCGAGCGCATGCGCTGCGAGCTGGTGGCGGCGCTGGTGTATACGCCAAAAATTTTGTTCCTCGATGAGCCGACGCTCGGGCTTGACGTGGTCGTGCAAAAAAAGATCCGGGAGTTTATCAAGCAATACAATAAAAAGTACGGCGCTACCGTGATCCTGACCTCGCACTATATGGACGATGTGGAGGAAATTTGCGACCGCGTTATTATGATAGACCATGGCAGGCTTATGTTTGACGGGCCGATCAGCAAGCTTGTGCAGACGTATGCGAATTACAAGACGCTTGTCGTGGTCTTCAAAGGAGAGGTCTGGCGGCAGGACCTTGAACGGCTGGGTGAGGTGAAAAAATTCGAATACCCGTGCGCGGTAATTCGTGTGCCTCGGGGAAAAACATCGAGCATCGCTGCGGAGTTATTACAGAAGTTTGACATAGACGATCTGAATATCAACGAGCCGGAGCTTGAAGATATTATCCGGATGTTGTTTACAAAAGATCGCGGATAATGAAGTATTGACATACACATTTTCCGTGTGTATCATGGAGATATGAATAAAACAATCACACGCAAGCGGGTGAATATAACTCTTCCGCAAAAAACGCTTCAGTTGATCAAACGCGTGGCGCCCAAGGGAGACAGGAGCCGTTTTCTTGACAAAGCGGTGCATTTTTATGTCAAAGAAGCCGGGCGCGAGAATCTTCGCGCGCTTCTTCGCGAGGGCGCGTCCAGAAATGCGGAACGCGATCTTGGTCTGGTGGAAGAGTGGTTTCCGTTAGAACAGGAAGTATGGCGAAAAAACAGAAAAAAATAGCGCCGAGGCGCGGCGAGGTGTACTTGGTCAATTTCAATCCGACAATCGGATCAGAGATCAGAAAAACCCGCCCGGCACTGGTTCTTCAAAATGATATTGCGAATGAGTATAGTCCCATAGTTATCATTGCGGCCATTACCTCAAAATTTGAATATCCGCTCTATCCCACTGATGCACTGGTTAAAAAAGGAGAGGCGGGATTACCGCGCGATTCTGTGGTGCTTTTAAACCAAATTAGATCCGTGGATAAACGACGATTACGTAAGATGATCGGCAAAGTTGAGAACCAAACCATGATCCGAGTAGATCATGCCCTGGAAATGAGTTTAGGAATTATAAAGATATAGCATCTTGGCGCGAAAATACATAAAGAGCGGTAAATCAAATAGGACTTACGCGCTTGAGCGTCCCGGCGTCATTCTGATCCATCAGTTGACGGAGAAGAATCCAGCCAGTGAGCGTTTAAGCCAAGAGATCCTTCACTGCGTTCAGGATGACAGACGAACGCGTAAGTCCTATCAAAATCATGGGCGAAATTACTCACATTCCCGTTGTGTTTGACAAGAGCCACCTGCTTACGATTGGGGAGCGGTTGTATGCGACAAGTTTGGATTTGATCCGTGAATTAGTGTCCAATGCGTATGATGCCGATGCAACACTGGTGCGTATTGAAATAGGAGATGCGCATATTGCAGTTGCGGATAACGGGAGCGGCATGGATGAGGGCGGCCTGCGCCAATATTTTACGATTGGATCGCAGGAGAAACGGATCGCTATGGTCTCATCTTTTTTTCACCGGAAACGGATCGGCGAGTTCGGGATCGGCAAGTTTTCGGCGTTGACCGTGGCGGATCGGTTTGTGATCGAGACGCAGTCTCATGAAAAGCGATTTCGCGCGCGGCTCATTTTTGATGCGCATGAATGGCGGAGCGATACAGGGAATTGGCATATTCCATGCCAGATACTGCCGTATGATCCTTCGCAGCCCGGTGGGACCACAGTGATACTTGAGAAAATTAAAAAGCCGCTTGAACACGGACATGTGATTCGTCATATCCGTGAACGCCTGCCGCTTGGGAAAGACGACTTTCGAATCTTTGTCAACGGAAGCGAGGTCGCCCGGGCGACAATTCCGGGCAAGCGTTTTCCCGTTTCTTTTATGACTCCATTTGGCGCGGTGGAGGGAGAGATTATTTTGGCGAACATCGCGTTGACACAGCGCACAGCCGCCGATGCCGGGATCACGATTCGCGTCAAACAAATTGCCGTTACCAAAAGTCTGTTCGGTTTTGAGGCGTCGCATACGCTTGGCGTCAACCGAGTCCGCGGGTCAGTAAACGCGGATTTTCTTCCTATTACATCAAGCCGCGACAGCATTATGCGGGACTCTGAAGAGTATCGTATTTTCTACGAAAAGATGCAGGCCGAGGTGCGAAAAGTGTTGCGTGAGGCGCGATCTCTGGCGGTTGAAAAAGAAAATATCCAGGCGTCGCGGGTGCTTCGCGACGCATTGGACAATATCGGCCGCGCGTTCAAGAAGAATCCGGAAGCCGTCGCGGATATGGGAGATCCGCCGGTTGGATTTGCGTCTGCCGGAGGAACCGGATCCGAGGAAGGATATTCGGTTTCCAAAGCGCAGTTTGTTGATGGAGCAGACGGAATGCCCGGTGTGCTTGGGGACGCGGAAAATCCACAAATCCTCGATAACAAGAAGCCTCTGCGCCGGCGCCATGCGGTTCTCGCAAACCGCGCGATCATCCGCAAGATGCGGTTTCAAAATCTGGGCATTGTGTGCCGCATGGAGCGATTTGGCCAGAACTATCCGCCGAGCTTCCTTGAACAGGGAGTTATTTTCCTCAATATTGATCACCCGTTGTACCTGAAACAGAAGGATAATCCAGTCCTGCTTCGGATGTTTGTGTCAACCCTGATCGCAAAGGAGTTGGCGCTCAAGAAATATCCCCACGACGCGGACGCTGCCTTTACCTTTCAGCACCAGCTCCTCACCGACGCATTCCGCGACGTGCGGCAGTTGGGTTGAGGGAAAAAACATGAGGAAGCGATTCAAAAGAAAACACAGAAGTTGCGGATTGTGTAAGCCGCACCAGGTCGGCTGGGAGCATCGCTGGAAAACCAGCGAACTAATGGAATTAAGAGAATTCGAGAAAGAGAAAGTGCGTATCCTGTGCGAAAAAGTTTTATAACATCACATATGCTCCATCAATTCATCAAAGGAAGAGTATATGTCTTCATAGACGCCGAAAACGTATTTTACGCCCAGCGCACTTTGGGCTGGAAAATCTCCTACGAGAAACTACTTCAATATTTTAAGCGCGAATGCGGAGAGCGGGCAAAGTACATTAACCTCCGAAAGATAAAGGATGAGATAGTTCAAGAGCAGGACTAAAAAATCTGGCGCTGCCCAGAAAGGCACGCCAGAGTGTTATCACTATATCAGTATAGCAAACGGCTTGGTATTGTCAGTCAATAGTTAGTTCCTGTGGATAACCCTCTCATTATGAAAATTCTTATCTTTCTCTTAAACTTTCCATGGACTGTTATCGGATTGCTCACGAGTATTCTTTCAGTGCCATGGAGCGTAAGATTTTCAAAAAATCCTCCGGCGATTATTTTTTACATACGAAGTTTTTGGTGGTGTCGGTGGATACCCAGACACAAAGGAATACGCGCGATGGCGACCGGCCATGTTGTGCAAATGAGTAAGTGGGCGGATGATCTTGATCTCAAACACGAGATCATTCACGTGGAGCAATTTATGCGGTATCCTTTTATCAGCGGCTTTCTTTTGTTGATAGAAACGATCCGCCACGGCCCGTACCCGCCCCGTAATAAATATGAGAAAGAAGCATATGAGCGGGCCGGAAACAGGTTCGGATATTTCGTGGGAGAATAATAAAACCTATGGACATACAAATTCTTACAAATCAGATTACGCGACGGGAACTGGCCGCAATGGCGGCGGGGCAATTTGGCGATTGGATAAAAGCGGTGGTGGATGTCAAGCAAGGGTTGATGGTGATCGGTGGAGAACTGCATGCGGATATGGAGGCGGTGTTGCTTGGGCAAGGGTCGCGGCAGGAGGATGTGTGGGGGATCAACTTGTATCCTGCTCAAGCGGGCGAAGACTGGATTGAGTTTAATTCTATGATCAATGTGCGGCCTTCGAGCGGAAACCGGTCGCGGGGCGTGGAAAATCTGGAGACGCAAGAGAGAATCAGGAGTGTCGTTAAGAAATGGATCGTATGAATGCGGAACCACGCCACGCCTCATTGGCAGTGGGAAAATGGTTTGCGTTGACATTTGCCGAGCAGATGGGAAATATCGGGAGCGAGGTGCGCCGGGCCGTGCAATGGCAGGAACAGGACCCGCAAATTTTTAACCGCGCGATAGACAATATGCTGGAGTTGATCGACATGACGATTTTGGACGCGCGGTGGCGCGGCAGGCTGAAAGAAATCCTTCGTGTGCGAGAGTTTTTGTGCGATGCGGCGTTTGGTGAAAAAACGTACGGAACTCTGGACGATTTTGACACATACTTTTTGCAGTTTGCGATTATGGCACGAAATGGTCTATAATTGTATATGCCCTTTACCGCTTCACGGCAAATTTACAGCTACAGCATCAAAGACACGGATCTCGTGCTTGACGGCGGCGATGCGGAATATATTTTCCGCGTGCGGGACGCGCCGATTGAGCACGAGCCTCGGGAACGGCTGATACGCGGGGGGCCGGATGCGCTTTCGGTGAGCGAACTGCTTGCGCTGATGCTTGACGGGGAGGCGAGCGAGGAAGAGACTCTCGTGCTGTCGTCGCGGATTCTGAAAGATTACGGGGAGCGAAGCATCGCGCACCAAACCAACCCGATGCTTTTAGTGCAGGAACTCGGCATACCGTTGGTTAAAGCATGCCAGATCGTGGCGTGTTTCGAATTGGGCAGAAGATTTTTCCAAACCAACAGCCGGGGTTCCGTGACCATTCGTACGGCGCGTCAGGCGTTTGAGTATTTGAAAGATATGCGCGATCTCCCGAAAGAACAGTTGCGCGGGATTTATGTAAACAGCCGCCATCGCGTGGTGCATGACGAGGTGATTTCTATAGGGAGTATTGCGGCAAATATTGTGCATCCGCGCGAGGTGTTTCAGCCTGCGTTTGAACACGGAGCCGTAGCGCTGCTGGTGGCGCATAACCATCCTTCAGGCGATCCGCAACCCAGTGCCGAAGACATCCGCATCACGCGGCAGCTTATGGATGCCGGTAAGATTCTTGGCATTGATTTTCTGGATCATTTGATCGTGGCGCCGCATAAGTTCGTGAGTATCGTGTCGTTACTTGGTCTTCGATGAATTTTAATAAATTAACCAACTTTTTATGACTACGCAACAAAAAAGAGAAGTGAATGTGCGCTACGACATCAGAACATCGGACTTCGTAATCTCCAGTAATGAGAGCGGCATTCCGTTCTCTGCCCCGTGGATCATCCGCGACGGATCGGGAATGCAGACCGATAAGACGGATCTGATAAAATATTTCCACGAATTATGCGGGATTTTCGGCGAACAAATCAAGGAGTTTGGATCGCTGAAGCGCCAAGCAACCAAAGCCGAGCAGAAAAGATTGCAAACTCTTCTCGCCTTAACTCTGGAAGCGCAGGCGCTGCTTTACGAGGATGAGGACTCATGAATGAGCAGCCGGACAATCGAACCGAATTGCTCAAGCAGATTCGCGATGAGGTGTGGAACTTCAAAGAATCGCCGCTCTATGCGGAGCGTGTGCGAAACCGCGCGTATCCGGTGATCGGGGAGGGGAGCCATCATGCGAAGGTGATGTTCATCGGCGAGGCGCCGGGCAGGACCGAGGCGGCCACCGGGCGGCCGTTTGCAGGTGCGGCCGGAAAGCTGCTGGATGGGCTGCTTGCGTCGGTGGGCATTGCGCGGCCCGATGTCTACATCACCAATGTCGTAAAAGACCGGCCACCTCAAAATCGCGATCCCTTGCCGGAGGAGATCGCACTCTACGCGCCGTTTCTCGACCGGCAGATCAAGATTATCCAGCCCAAGATTATCGTGCTGCTTGGCCGCCATTCCATGGCTGCCATTCTTGAAAAGTTCGGACTCGATGCCATGATCGGGCCGATCAGCCGCCTGCACGGCACCGTGCTCGATGCCGAAGCGCCATACGGCAAGATCACGATCATGCCCATGTACCATCCGGCGGCGGCGCTCTATAATCCAGAGCTCAAAAAAGACCTGCTTGTGGATTTCCAGAGTTTGAAAAAGTTGGTGGAATGAATTTGATCGGAGAAATTAAATGAATTCGTATTGCCTGATAAAAAATGGCACCAAAAAAACAAAAACTATACGCCTATGTGGATGAGTCGGGGCAGGATACCGAGGGAAGATTTTTTGTTGTGGGCATCATTGTGACGGAAGAGAACAGAGATAGCATTATCAAAGAACTTGAGGTAATTGAGCAGGACAGCGGAAAGAATAATATGAAATGGCATAGTGCGAGGCCGCAATTTAGGGAAAAGTATCTCGCTTTGATTGCACAATCTTCGCTGCTGAAAAATCAAGCATTTTTCGACACGTTCACAAACAGCAAACAGTATATTGAGATGTCTTCGTTCGCTACAGCGCGCGCTATCCTTCGGAAAGCAAAAGAAGATTACAGCGCGTCAATTTTTGTAGATGGTTTCAATAAACGCGAACTGGAAAAGTTTGAGCGAGGACTAAAAGCGCTTCGCATCAAAAAGAAAAAACTTCGCGGCGTGCGGAGAGATGAAAATAATGCGCTAATACGCTTTGCCGATGCGATCTGCGGACTGATCCGCGACGTCGAGGATGATAATAAAACAGCCATCTCTCTGCTCAGGCAATTAAGAAAGCATGGCGTAGTAATCGCCATCTAAAAACGCAAACGCCCCCGTGGTTAGGGGGTAGATCCTATCTCACCGCTTTGCTAGCAAGCATTGGTGGGAGACCCGCCATACGGTCGGTGTTTGGATCGGTCTTACTTTGCGATTACTGGGATTATACTATACCACCTCTAATCTTGTCAAGTGTGCAAATAGGGCATCTATCCCTCTATTGCAAGCAAAGAGAGTTTCTTGGTAAACTGGTTACAATGCAGTATTTAGGTTTTAGATTTATAAAAGAGGAGGTCAATCAGATTTAAAAATCCTTGGGTATAAAAGAAGGTAATTATGAGCAAAAAGAAATTTCATTGACTCCTCTATAAAGCAGTAGCCAGCACAGGTTTTTATGAATCTCGCCCAAGACATTAAAAAGTTTTTCAAAGGGGAGGTGGATGACTCTGCCGCAACGTTAGATGCGTACAGCCGTGATGCGAGCGTGTTTTGTGTGCGGCCGGAGTTGGTCGTGTTTCCCAAAGACATCGATGACGTGAAAAATCTGGTGGCGTATGCGAGCGCGGCGTGCAGAAACGGCGCAGATATTTCACTCACGGCGCGGTCAGCCGGCACGGACATGAGCGGGGGACCGTTGACCGAATCGGTTGTAGTGGAGTTTACGAAGTACTTTAATAATTTCGTAGAAATTGGTCATAACTATGCGATTGTGGAACCGGGAATGTATTACCGCGATTTTGAGAAAAAAACGCTTGAGGCCGGCCTGCTTATGCCGAGTTATCCGGCATCGCGCGAGCTGTGTACCGTAGGCGGCATGGTCGCCAACAATTCCGGCGGGGAAAAGACGCTCTCGTACGGGAAGACCGAGCGCTATGTCGAGGAATTGAACATAATGCTGGCCGACGGCAACGAGTATGTATTTCGGCCGCTGTCTGCGGAAGAGCTTGCGGAGAAAAAACTTGCTCGTACGTTCGAAGGCGAGATCTATCGCAAGATGTCGGCGTTGATCGAGGGTAACCGCCAAGCCATTGCCGCGGCAAAACCGCAGGTGACGAAAAACTCGTCAGGTTATTTCCTCTGGAATGTGGTTGATGCCGGGAAGCAGACCTTTAATCTGGCCAAGCTGATCGTCGGCTCGCAGGGCACGCTCGGTTTTGTTACAAAAATAAAGTTTAGCCTTGTCCGCCCTAAGCCCTTTTCGCGCATGCTGGTTATTTTTCTGAAAGACCTCTCGCCTCTTGCCGATCTCACCAAACAAGTGCTTGCGTGCAAGCCGGAAAGCTTTGAGTCGTACGACGACAATACGTTTCGCATCGCCATCAGATTTTTTCCGGAGATCATCGAGCAAATCAAAGGGAGCATTTTCCGGCTCGCGTTAAGTTTGCTGCCCGAGGCATGGATGGTGCTTTGCGGCGGCATACCCAAGCTGGTTCTGCTCGCGGAGTTTACGGCCGATACGCCAGAAGATGCCAACGCGCAGGCGGCTGTTGCCGGGCAGCAGCTCAAAAAAACATTTCCGTCTTTGAAAATGCGCGTGACCCGAAGCGACGAGGAAACCGAAGAATTCTGGCTGATTCGGCGCGAGAGTTTCAACCTGCTCCGCCATCATGTGCGGGGCTTGCGCACCGCGCCGTTTATTGACGACCTAGTGGTGCGGCCTGATCTGCTGCCCGAATTTTTGCCGAAATTGTATGCAATTTTGGGCCGCTACAAATTGCTGTACACGATTGCCGGGCATGTGGGCGACGGCAACTTCCACATCATTCCGCTGATGGATTTCACCGATCCCGGAATTAAAGACGTGATTGTCACACTTTCCAAAGAAGTGTACGCATTGGTGGGGAAGTACAAAGGATCGATCACCGGCGAACACAACGATGGCCTGATCCGTACGCCGTTCGTCAAAGAAGAATTCGGAGAACAAATATATGGCCTGTTCGAGGAAACCAAAAAGATATTTGATCCCGACGACATCTTCAACCCCGGCAAAAAGGTCGGCGCCACCCTCGAATACGCGCTTGCGCATCTGGATATGGAAAAGAAAAATTAAGGAAGTTATGATACGCTTTGTTCATGCCTGAAGACGAAAAACAATATCTCCATGAAGTGGTCATTACCGCGATCGTGTATCAGGGCGACCGGTATTTGATTATGCGGCGGTCTCCGAGCACGAAGCGTTTTCCGGGCATGTGGACCGTGCCGGGCGGGAAGCTCGAGACGGAAGATTACACTTCACGGCCCAGAGAAACTCCGGAGTACTGGTACAACGTGCTGGAACATACGCTGCGGCGCGAAGTGCGGGAGGAGGTGGGGATCGAGATCACGGACATCGAATACGTGACCAGTTTGGCAACGATCCATGCCGATGGCAATCCGTCGCTGGTTATCTCGTGCATGGCCGCATACGCGTCCTGCCAGGTGACGCTCCAGCCCGAAGAATGCGACGAACACGCATGGGTGACGCTTGAGGAGGCAAAACAATACCGGCTCATCGACGGCATCTATGACGAACTCCTGATCGCCTCTCAACGAAGAAAAGGATTAAAGGGGGAGTGGAAACCGATGAGTTAAAATAATTTACGAGCAGCGGTTGTAAAAATAAAAGCACTCACCTATGCATACACACAGAACGGATTATGCGATCGGGGGGCTGGTTGGGTTTTTTGCCGGGATATTTTTGATCCCGGTGCTCATCAACATCGGCAACCAGGGCAACACGATTTTGAAAAGTTATCCGGTGCTCATGCTTGCTCCGTGGGTGATGGCTGTAGCGATCGTGTTTGGCGTATGGCTGGGCAGATTTCTCGGCCGCTTTTTGCCTTTTTTCCTGCAGCTGAGCAAATTCGGGGCCGTGGGTATCCTGAACACCTCGATCGATTTTGGTGTGCTGAATTTATTCAGCTTGATCACCGGCGCCACTGCGGGCATCGTGATCGGCGGGTTCAACATACCCGGCCAGATACTTGCCATTGCCAACAGCTACGCGTGGAATAAATACTGGGTCTTCAGCCAAAACGGCCAGAACAGGCAAGAGCAGGATCTCGCAAAATTCCTCGGCGTCACCATTATCGGTCTCGTCCTCAACAGCACGCTGGTCGTGGTCGCGACTACATACGTCACCCCGCCCTTCGGTCTCTCCGGTGCGACCTGGCTCAACGTCGCAAAGATCTTCGTGACCCTCTTCACGCTCATCTGGAATTTTCTCGGCTACAAATTTTTCGTGTTCGTCGGGAAATAAAGGTATTGAACCTTTGTTGCCGTCGCTCGTTCGGAAAAGAAAACTTTGTTTTCTTTTCGCTCACTCGCTAGACAATAAAAAACTCCCAAACAGATTGGATCTGCTCGGGAGCGTACAGAAGAAAATAACTAACGCGGCATTTTTTAGCGTTTCTTGAGTGCTTCGTATGCCCGCTCTGTTGCTTCGTCAAAGTGCATGCCCAGTGAAAGTCCCATTCCGGCAAGAATATCTTTAATTTCTTGGATATTTTTCCTCCCGAACCACCTACTTTTCAGCATATCCGCCTCGTTTTTTTGGACAAGTTCATAAATGGTCTTTATATCTGCATTCTTCAGATTATTGTACGAACGGACGCCTATCTCGATTTCGTCAACCGATCTACATAAGTATTGAAGCTGGGCGGGCGCGAAATTGACAATAACCAGTCCGTGGCTTATTTGCTCCAGAAGTTTTTCTGTTTTTTGCTCGCGGATATCGTGTAATGCCTGATGCAGCTTATACTCAAGCAATTCCGCCGATGATTTTGTCAGAATCCTCAAATATGAGGATCGGCTTGCATGTTTTAGTTTTCGGATCGCTATACCCTCTATATTTCGAACCCGTTCGCGGCTAATTCCAAAAAGCTTTCCGGTCTGCTCCAGAGTCTTGAACTCACCTTTGAGACCAAAACGGAATTCAAGGATTTGTGTCTCTTTGGACGAAAAAGTTGCGATTATCTCATCCAATATCTGTATGACAAGATGAGTAATACTATTTGTCCAGCACGGTTTTGTCTCTGTCAATTCTTCTTCAAGATACGCGACCAACAGGCGATCTCGCAGCATCTCAAAAGAATCGGGTAGTGGAAATTCGCCGCGGTATACTCCCATAATATACTGGTGAAAAAAGTCGTCCGGTTCCTTTCCCGTTGATTGATTCGCATTTCTGCCAAAGATCGCAACAAGGAGTTTATGATAATTCTCTGCCCGCGGATCTTTAGTGATCGGCGCCGATACGGCCGCCTGCGCGCCCTTGAGCGCCGCGAGTATCTCCGGTATTCGCAACGCCGTCTCAAGCCCGCGTTCAAGAATGGAAACAGCATCGCTATTTAATTCTTTGTGTTCTGAAATATGTCCGCCGACGATCAATTCCGCGTATGTGGAAACCAGGTGAGAAAAATGCGCTTTGGGATGATGGTATGGCGCTTTCTTATTGATTTTAGGAACGTACCTGTCAGTTTTGACGGTATCTAGCGACACGCCAAGCGTCTGCGCGATTTCAGGATCATTCAGACCACATTCTGCAAGCATGTTGACGACTTCAATCCGTTTTCGACGTCCGTCTCTTGGAGTAGCCATGGTCAAACCTCCTGTTGCTATAAAAATGTCAGTGGACTGATTTTTGTATACAGTTTTTGTAGGTTAAGGTGGTCTGGTTCGTCAAGACAGGTAATTGTTGATAACTTCGGCGGCGAAACTTGAAAAAATGATTAATGACGACTACGACTTTTTGAAATACACATCAGCGGGTGTTCGGTATCCGAGCGCCTGATGCCTCCGCTCG
>JACPYI010000028.1 GCA_016196115.1 Candidatus Sungiibacteriota bacterium | reverse complement strand
GGCCGTCGAAGGACCAAGAGCCGACGAGGCCGCTGGTCAGGCCGATATATAATGGTCTTTGGATAATGACGGCGGCATGGGCCTCAGATGCAACGAAAAAAGAGAGTAGGACAAGAAAAAAAAGAGCAACGTGGTTGATTATATTTTGTTGTGAATAACGACTTGACATATAAAAATGCGTTTGCTACTTAAATCCTGCGTGAAAATGACCAGTTTTCCACTTGCAGAATGAGGATGGATAGTCAGTATTGCGCTGGATAGCCATCATGATCACACAAGCGGTTTCAGTTTTCCGATACGTTTTTGAGCGTAAAGAAATTCATTCTGGTACAAACAATTCTTTGGCAGTTTTAAAGAAGGGCGATTTCCGGTCTTCGTGAAGATTCCGGGTATGAGCAGGAGTTTGTGTCGTAAGGTTCCCACGGTGTACGATTGCCAATTGTCAGGTAAACACAGAAATTTAAACCAGACCACGAGATTGTATGCCAGCATCGAAAGTTCCGCATACAACGCATTGGCTTTGAAATTGTTTGTGGGCGCGGTCCCGAACGAATAGTCATCTTTGGCTATGCGAATGATCCGTTCCAGTCCCGCACGATCTTCATAGAAGGTGAAGATGCCATAGGGCGTCAGTGGGAGGTTAGTGACAATCACATGGTACGAATACGCATTGCTTTTGAAGAGCGTCAATTGTTCATCCCGTTTCTCCGTCAGCTTCTCGCGCAGCACCACGAAGCGATACTTCTTGTCCCAGTCGTGCGGCTTGTACGGAAATTCAGCGGTGGAAAGTATGTTACTGACTTTCTGATAACGCAGTCCAGGGACTTTGTGCCTCACTGGCGCGGTCATGTGGGCGACAATGGCAAACTTCACTCCGTTTTGGCTCAATTGAGCCACGAAATCGCCATCGTAGAATCCTGAATCGGCACGGGTTCGCAAAGAACGGATGCCCCTTGGCAAAAGCGCCAACACTTCACGGAGCATCTCTTTTACACCTGCTGCCGTATGGGCATTTCCGTATCGAAGCGCGCCGCCAAGACATTCTTTACGATGCGCTTCGGTACAGATAAGCGGATGATAGGACTTCTTGCCTTTGTGATGCGGATTGTACCCTTTGGCGGCGCCCTCCTGATTGCCGTACAAGGTTCGCGTGGTCGAATCAAAATCAAGGCAGATGCTGGATGCAGGAAACGATACCGCGAGAAATTGCGCACGCAACGCATTGTGGGCGGCATGCAGTTTCGGCAACAGCTCATCGGACTTTCCAACCAGAAACCTCCGAAGCGTTGTGGGATTGGGAAATCGCGGCAGACCGGTCAGATACTGGAAAACGCCGTTGGTACCGAGAAGAGCCGAAAGTTCAATCTTTTCCAAACCAAGGATCATCGGATAGAGCAGGGCGAAGAGTCGTTCGGTGATGCTGAAATGATTGTTGCGTTCCGGTGTGCGCAATAGGCGGCTCAAGAACGTCCGAATCTGCAATTGCTGGAGAAAAGCATGCAAGAGGTACACGCCGCCGAAGTGCGTCAAGCGTCCAGCAGAAAACGCAACTTGTACATTTTTTGCGCCAGTTCTCGGCATACACATGAACCTAACTAAAAGTTAGCTTCATGTGTAGAATACCAATGTACCCGTATTTGGCAATTTGAAAGGTCTTTTTATGCAATTTGATTCATTTTCACGCAGGATTTAAGTAACTATGGATATATTTTCCGGCACAACGCTCGCGGGCATGATTCAGACAATTGGCTACCTCGGTCTTTTCGCAATCGCGTTCGCGGATTCTGGGCTCTTGATCGGGCTTGTGCTTCCGGGGGATTCTCTGCTGGTGGCCGCGGGGGTTTTGGCCGCGGGAGGCGATCTGAATGTTTTTTTAGTGATTGCCGTCTGTTTCATCGGCGCGGTCGCCGGGGATAGTGTCGGCTATGCGTCTGGCAGGAAATTCGGCCCGCGGATTTTTTCGCGCGAGGATTCATGGTTTTTCCGCCGTGATCAGCTCGCGCGCGCGCGGGAGTTTTACGAAGCGCACGGCCCAAAGACGATAGTGTTCGCCCGTTTCATCCATTTTGCGCGCACCCTCGTCCCGATGCTTGCGGGGGCGGCCGGAATGCGCTACCGTACATTCGCGGCGTATAACGTGATCGGCGGATTTTTGTGGGTTTCTGCCGGAACGCTTTTGGGTTTTTATTTAGGACGGGCGGTTCCGCATATTGAACGTTATCTCTTGATCGTGGTCGGCGTTGTCGCGGTCTGCTCCTTTGCGCCGACGGCGGTGCGATGGTGGCACAGTCGCATGGATAGCGTACAGTAACATTGGCGTTTTGTTGCAGTATGCCGTCCGATGAGGGCGGCGTTTTTTTGGAAGAAAAATGTATCACAGTTGCGTTATATACGACGATGGACAAAAAAGAAGTTTATCTCGATTATGCGGCGACAACGCCGATGGATCCGCGCGTCCGCGAGGCAATGGCGCCATTTTTGGATGAGAAGTATGGCAATCCATCGAGCATTCATCGGAAGGGGAGAGAGGCGCGCGAAGCGCTGGATCACGCGAGGGAAACCGTCGCGGGAATTTTTCATGCGCAGCCGGATGAAATTGTTTTTACAGGGGGCGGCACCGAGGCGATCAATCTCGCGCTCTTCGGGGCGGGACGGCAGCATAAGCCATCCGGGCAGCATATCGTGACGACAAAGATCGAACATCACGCGGTGTTGCACGCGTGTGATGCGCTTGAGAAAGAGGGGTGTGAGGCAACCTATTTGAGAGTGGATGCGGAAGGACGGATTAGCCACGATGCAATTGCGGCCGCGCTTCGGCCGGACACGGTTTTGGTGTCTGTAATGTACGCCAATAATGAGATCGGGACGGTTGAGCCGATCGCGGAAATCGCCAAAGAACTTCGGACGTATCGCCAGCAGCGCGAGTCCCAGTCCGGAGCTTCCGCTCCGTCGCCAAAGCGGCTATGGCGCGTCGGCGACAACCCCAAGCCCCCATTTTTCTTTGTTGACGCGTGCCAGGCGGCGGGGGCGCTCACCCTGAATGTCGCAGAGCTCGGCGTTGATATGATGGTGATCAATGGTTCGAAAATTTACGGGCCAAAAGGCGTCGGGTGTCTGTATGTGCGGCGCGGAATAAAATTGCAGCCGTTAATTTATGGCGGAGGCCAGGAGAAGGGGTTGCGTTCGGGCACGGAGAACGTCGCGGGGATTGTCGGGTTTGCGACCGCACTCGAAATTGCCGAACGGGAGCGCGTGTCGGAGAGCACGCGTTTGACCGCGCTCCGTGATGGTTTTATTGCCGTCGTATTGCAACGGATTCCGAATGCGGTTTTGAACGGGCATGCGACCGAACGCCTGCCGAATAATATCAATATCTCGATTCCCGGCCTGGAGGGAGAAGTCGCGGTTTTGTATCTCGACGCACGGAGCGTGTATTGCTCGACTGGCTCCGCGTGTAGCGCAACGTCGTTGGAGCCGTCGCATGTGATTGCCGCACTCGGCCGTCCGCGGCAATACGCTGATGGATCACTGCGTTTTACTCTTGGGCGCGGGACAACGAAAGACGATCTTGACTATGTGCTGGAGGCATTGGTTGACATCGTCGGGAAATTGCGGAGATCCCAATAAAAAAGGAGGGCGGATGCCCTCCGGATGCGATAGCGTTTTCACTCCTGTTGATCATTGTCTGCTGGAGGGAACACAGTATCGATGTCTATCTCTTTGTACGGCTTTAGGTATTGCTTTAGTGCCTTACACAGAGCCGTAAACTCTGCGGGCGTTTCTATGGCATATGTTTTTCCGCGGTTTGCGGTGTAGTATTTCCCGGACGGTTGTATATACACGAGATGGACTTCCCCGTCACACCGCAACACCTTACTTTGGATGAACCGTACAAATTCTCTATACAGTTGATCCGTTTCTTCTGCGGTGATACTTTGACCATCCGGACGGTAGATGGTCAATTTGAGATCAATTCCAAATTGCGCCACGTATTTCTCCTTTTTTAAGGTTCTTCCCCTAGTGACAATAACGGTGAAATTATACAATAAATCGCATAAGAATGCAAGACCTGATAATTAACAATTTC
>JACPYI010000030.1 GCA_016196115.1 Candidatus Sungiibacteriota bacterium | reverse complement strand
GTCATCGTATCAGCTTCCCTGATTAAATCCAATGCGACACGCGCCTTGAATGCGGGCGCATGAAAACGTTTGATGGTACTCATGTTCCTATCTTACCATACTGTCCGAATTCTGGGGGGAAGTATACTGTTGAAGGGCAGCCATATTCTGTGAGAAAACGATCGAGAAAAATCATGCAGGCATAAGGTTTGCTTCAATGGGAAGCGCTATGGGGCGGTTTGTTTTTTCAAGACGCTTGTGGAAGTTAAGGATGGTAAAACCAACAATTTTTTCCGTTTTTGGGTGAAGACGCAAAAGCACGTCGTCGCTGGTTTCGCGGGTTTTGACGCACGAAGACGGTTTGCCTTGAGAGGCATAAAATACATCAGCTTCCTGATCGTAGAAATAGTAGAGTTTCATAATTTTTTCGGGTGAGCAATATGATCCGTAAGGTATGCAGTGAGAATAAAACGTCGGGTAACTTTTATGACCACCACGAAATAGAGTTCTCTTGGCACGTGCCGGTAAAACAGGAGAACGTCTGGGTCGTAATGACTTTTCCGGACTGTCTCTGGATCGACGAGAGTTTCAGTTAAGAATCGAATATTGGTTTTTATTTCCGGAGGCGTTCAATAATATGGCGATATCGTTCGTCTGTAAGCGTTACCTCGCCAATGTCGCGCGCAAAGAACTTTTTCATGTTTGATGAATACTTACCACAACATATCGCATATCATTATAGCGTGTCAAGCTCAATTTTCTTGAAGCACAGGTATGTGGACATACCGATCAATTCCTCGTAAGATAGTTCCAACAGCGTCCACGAGGGCGCGCCTCCATTGAATCAATGCCCCCGCGGGAGGGCATGTTATATTTTATGAATATGCACGAGAAAAAACCAATTCCAAGCCATACCAGATCCATATTCCGGCGCTACTGGCGGGCGGTGCGGAGGTATCCGTGGCTTTTGGCGCCGCTTCTGCTTGGCACGATCGGGCTGCAGGCGGCGGATTTGATAGCTCCACTGTATCTGCGGCGGTTTTTCAATCTGCTCGCAACGCAAAAGTCGGACGCGTCCACCGTGGGTCAACTGTTTGGAATTTTGGTTATTATCGCACTCGTATGGTTTGTAAGCTGGGTTTGTCGTCGCGCACAAAACCTAACGAATTTCCGCATGGAAGCGCGCGTGATGACCGACCTCACGTCAACGGCGTTTGAATATCTCATCGGGCACTCGTATGATTTTTTCATTTCGCACTTTGCCGGATCGCTCACGCACCGGGTCAACCGATTTTCCCGCGCGTTTGAAACGATGCTGGATGCCGTCATCCTGCAATTTTTTCCCACGCTTCTCTATGTCATCGGCGCCGTAATCATTCTTTTCTTGCGCAACCATACGATCGGCATCGCGCTCGGAATATGGGCGGCGCTCCTCACCGCATTTCAGATTTTTGCCGCGCGACTGCGCCAGCCGTTGCGCGTGGCGCGGGCAGAGGCCGACAGCGCCGTGACCGGCGCGCTTGCCGATTCGATTTCAAACCATATGACCACCGTGCTTTTCTCGGGCGTCAGCCACGAGCACGGCCTGCTCAAGGAAGTGGTGGAACGGTGGCGCAAAGCGACGCTGCGTTCGTGGAATGCGGATGAACTGATTTGGGGAATACTGGGCTTCTCCATGATTGCGATCAATGCCGGTCTTCTCTATGGCGCCGTGGAATTTTGGCAGAGGGGACTGCTCACGGTCGGCGACTTTATTCTCATGCAGGCCTATCTTTTCGGCACGTTTGACCGCCTCATCAGCATCAACCGCGAGTTGCGCAGATTCCACGACGCGTTTGCGGACGCCAACGAGATGGTGGACATGCTTGACATGCCGCACGGCATTCGAGATCGCGCAGGCGCGGCGCCGCTTACAGTACGGACAGGCGAGATCGTGTTCAAAGACATAAACTTTTACTTCCGTTCCGGACGCCCGGTGCTGGAACGTTTCAACCTCACCATACGGCCGAGCGAAAAAGTCGCGCTGGTTGGACCGTCCGGAGCCGGCAAGTCCACCGTTGTAAAACTTTTGCTGCGTCTGTATGACATCCCTAAAGGCACTATTGAAATAGACGGAGGGGATATCGCGTATGCCACGCAGGAGAGCGTGCGCAATGCCGTCGCGTTCGTGCCGCAGGAGCCGATCCTGTTCCACCGTTCGCTCATGGAAAATATCCGATACGGCCGGCGCGATGCGAGCGATGACGAAGTGGTCGCTGCGGCAAAGCAGGCGCACTGCCATGAATTTATCGCGGACCTGCCTGAAAGGTACGAGACATACGTGGGCGAGCGCGGGGTAAAACTCTCCGGCGGCGAGCGCCAGCGGGTCGCGATCGCGCGCGCCATTTTAAAGAACGCGCCGATTCTGGTGCTCGACGAGGCAACGTCAAGTTTGGATTCAGAATCCGAAGCGCTGATCCAGGACGCGCTCACCACGTTCATGGCCGGAAAGACCGTGATCGTGATCGCGCACCGCCTTTCGACCATCATGAAGATGGATCGCATTGTCGTGTTGGAAAACGGGCAGATCGTATCCGAAGGCACACACCGCGAGCTGATCGAGTGCGGCGGCTTGTACCAGAAATTGTGGAGCATCCAGGCCGGAAGCTTCATTGAATAAAGCGCAAAAATAAGATAAGGTTGAGCTATGCAGCATGACTTTTCATTTGATGCAAGCGGTCTGATCAATAGCGTGAAAATCTGCACACTAGTTGCCATTATTTTCGTTTCGTTTAGTTTTGGCAGCAGCCAGGCGACGGATCTGCTGGCAACCCCGAGTGCAGCTAAAGCGCGGAAAAACGTGCCGACTGTCTCAACGACAAAATCGAAAAACCTGACTGCCACGACAAGTCCGGCATTCAACTCCAGCAGTATCGCCGGAGCCGATAATGCGATTGCCGCATCAGCCGCCTATGCCTACTTCAGAAAAACAAATCTCCCGCATGGGGTTCCCATCGTGGAGGGAGCCGGCGCGATAGCGGCCGATCTTGAAACCGGAGCGATCTTGTTTGAAAAAAATAAAGATGATGTCTATCCCACGGCGTCAGTCGCAAAACTCATGACCGCGGTGATCGCCCAGGAGACATTTGCATCCTCGAGCGTGATCACTGCGGGCTCCGACGCCGCGTCTTTTTACGGCAACAGCGCCGGCATCGTGTCGGGCGAGAGCTTCCGCTGGACTGATCTGCTGTACGGGCTGCTGCTGCCGTCGAGCAACGACGCGGCGCGCATGATCGAACATGCGCAACAAAATCTTCTCGCGTCCATGAACGGGAAAGCCGCCGAGCTCGGCATGACGCATACGCACTACGCGGACCCGAGCGGGTTTTCCCAAGACACCGTTTCAAGCGCAGGCGATCTGGTCAAATTGCTCCGATACATCTACCTCAAGCACCCCGAGATTGCGGCCGTATCCCGCACGCGCGAACACAGTGTGGTATCGGGCGGACGAAAGATCCGCCACATTTGGGATAATATAAACTGGCCGGCCGGAGACCAGAAATTTCTCGGTGGCAAAGCCGGATTCACTGATGAAGCAATCGAGACCATGGCCGGCATCTGGCTCGTCAACCCGTCAAAATCTGGCATACGCCCCATCGGCATTGTCATACTCGGCTCGCACCGGCGCGTAAACAATGTGCGCGCGATCGAAAGTTATATCCAAAGCCAGTTTATCTACGGCACTACCACCCCGGTGTTTACCGATACCATCCCAAAACCCCGCATCACATTCTCCGGCGCCGTTCTCTTCGAGGCGGTTAGAGACTATCTGAAATAGCTATCGTGATTTGGCAACCACATGCTTGCGGTAGTACCAAACAGCAATGAGGTTTGCTGCAATGAGAAAAAGTATAATAAGCGCTTGGAGAATATCATTATTCATAATATGTAAAATGTAAATTATTTACTTCGACCAGTAAAAATAAGCCACAGCATGATCATAAGAGCTATAACACCGGCGGCCATATAGAAAGTGAGAAGATTTGGTTGCATAGATTAGGTAATTTGTTGGTTTGCTTCGGTAGCATTTGCAAGGATGAGAAAAAAACTTGTCATCAGAACACCGAAAGTAAAGGTGAGCCAGGGAAACTCAGGAGCGGTAAAACTTGGTACAAATGCCCCTATCACCAGCGAGCCGAAAATAATTTTCGCACCGTCGAGAAAAAAGTTTGACGCAACGCTTGACTGAATTCCTGATTGCATGCTTCTAGAGTAACAAAGATAAGAGCACGGTGTCAAACGCGGTCCGCGGGTCGCTTTTCTTGTTTTTGAAGCGCCTTTCTGATACGCTTTCGGTATGGAACAGGAGCTCAAAAAAATCCAAACGCATGCGCGGGAGGCGATCCGGAACACAGCAGATATTGATCTACTGGAACAGATCCGGGTCAAGTACGTGGGGCGCAAGGGCGCGCTGACCGCGATTTTGCGCCGGCTAAAAGACCTTCCACTCGATGGCCGGAAAAAAATCGGGGACGAGGCGAATCGTCTGGCCCAAGAGATTGAAAGGCTCATTTCGGAGAAACACCGTGAGCTTGACGCAACAGCACGCGAGACGATTTTGCAAAAAGAACGGCTCGACGTGACCCGTCCCGGCGCGCGCGCGGAAAGAGGACACATGCACCCGGTCACCAAAATGCTCGCCGAGATTGAGCGGATTTTCCATTCTATGGGATTTGAGACAACCGATGGCCCAGAGGTTGAAACTGATTTTTATAACTTTCAGGCCCTCAACATGCCGCCAGGCCATCCGGCACGCAGCATGTGGGATACGTTTTGGCTGCGGCAAGATGAGAAGCAAAAGACCAAAGACGAACGCAATCGTCTGCTTTTGAGAACTCACATCTCGCCGGTACAGGTGCGCTATATGGAAACGCACAATCCCCCGATCAGGATTATCGTCCCGGGCAGATCATACCGATATGAGGCAACCGATGCATCGCATGATTTTCAGTTCGAATATATCGAGGGGCTGGTGGTGGACAAAAACATTTCGGTTGCAAATTTCAAGGCGATCATGATCGATTTCTTCTCGCGTCTCTTTAAAAAGCAGGTTACCGTCCGGCTGCGTCCGAGCTATTTCCCGTTTACCGAACCGAGTTTCGAGATTGACGTCTCCTGCGCCATTTGCAACGGCAAGGGCTGCTCTATGTGTAAACGAACCGGCTGGCTTGAGCTTGCCGGGGCAGGTATGGTGCATCCGAACGTCTTTAAAGCGGCAGGGTACAATCCCAAAAACGTGCAGGGGTTTGCCTTCGGCATCGGCTTTAGTCGTTTGGTTTCGATGCGATACAATATTCCAGACATCCGTCTGCTCAATTCCGGCGATTTACGGTTTCTCAAACAATTCTGACATGAAATTTTCGTACAACTGGCTCAAAGAACTTGTCCCGTTTAAAGAATCGCCCGAAGCGCTGGCGGAGTTCTTGACCATGCGCGCGTTTGAGGTTGAATCCATAGAGAAAAAGGGAGGCGATACGGTGCTTGATATAAAATTGCTGCCCAACCGCGTGAGCGACGCATCCGGACATCTTGGCATGGCGCGGGAAATTGCGGCATTAAAAAATTTCAAAGTGCAAAATCCAAAGTCCAAACAAATTTCAAAGTCCAAAATCCAAACAAAAAATCTTTTACAGGTCACGATCGAGAATCCGGACGACTGTCTTCGCTATACCGGCCGCGTCATGACCGATATAGCCGTTGGCCCGTCGCCCAAATGGCTGCGGGAGCGGCTTAAGACGTGCGGGCTGCAGTCCATCAACAATATCGTGGACGCGGCCAATTATGTGATGCTTGAAACCGGGCAGCCCCTGCACGCGTTCGACCTGGACCGGCTCAACAACGGCAGGCCGGGAAGAAAAAACATTGCGGTCAGACGCGCAAAAAAGGGCGAGCAGATCGAGACGCTCGACAAAAAAATGTACGCGCTTACGCCCGATATCCTGCTCATCACAGACGGGGACACCCCGCTCGCCATTGCCGGCATCAAGGGCGGCATGGCATCGGGCATTACGGAGCGCACCCGCACGATCGTGCTTGAGTCCGCAAATTTCGACCCGATGCGCGCACGCATTGCTTCGCAAACTTTGCTCCTGAAGACCGACGCGTCGTACCGGTTTGAGCACGGCATGGATCCGAATGAGACCATGGCCGCGGTTAATCGTCTGGCAGAACTCATTCGACAACTCGCAGGCGGGAATATCGCAGGAGGCGCGGTTGATGCATATCCAAAAAAAGTCATTGCGCGAAAAATCCTTTTCAGCGTTTCAGGCGCGAATTGTTTGCTCGGCACAGACCTCGACCGCGCGTTTTATCAAAAAGCGTTTGCCCGAATCGGCTGCACGGTCGCACCCAAAAGTGGGGATGCGCTGTTTGTGACTCCGCCGATCATTCGCCGCGATCTCGCGATTCCGGAAGACCTGATCGAGGAAGCAGGGAGAATTTTGGGGTACGAAAACATCGCTCCGCGCCTGCCGGAACTGACCGCGATTCCGGCCAGACGCAATGACGAACGCCATTGGGAAGACCGGGTGCGCGATTACGCCGTCGGCGCCGGTTTTATTGAAAGCATGCTGTATGCGTTCACGAGCGACCGTGAGCTCGGGCAGTTTTTCGTTGACCCTGTGACCGCACCGGAACTTGAGAATCCATTAAGCCCGGAGACGAGGTACCTCGTACCCCGCGTGCTCATCAAATATGCAACCTCGGCGGTTGAGAATCTGCGTAATTTTGATGCGGTAAAAATTTTCGGCGTGGGAAAAAGTTTCCGAAACGCATCGAAAGAAAAAAAACAAAAGACAACCGGCGTGGATGAGCGAAGGGACTTGATTTTTGTTCTTGCCTCAAAGGGTGCGGCAGGGGAACATGAGTTTTACGAGATGAAAGGAGTGCTTGACCGCCTGTTCGAAACATTTGGCATCGCCGACCAATGGTATGACGATGCGCTTACCACGGTCGAGCACGTCCATGCGGCTAAACTCTTTCATCCGTACCGTGTGGCGCAAATCAAGATCGGGGACGAGCAGATCGGCATGATGGGCGAGATCCATCCAGCAATTCTTGACGGTCTCAAATCGCGCGCCAGAGTGGTTGCCGCAGAGATCAATTTTGACCTGCTGTGGAAATGCGCTCAAGACGAAGTTGAATTTCGCCCCATCAGCAAGTACCCGGCCGTGATACGCGACATCGCCGCGGTGGTACCCGAAAGCACCAAGACCGAAACCATACAAAATGTCATTGAGCGCACCGCAGGCGAACTGCTCATAGACACCGATCTCTTCGACTACTTTCAGGACGAGGAAATGCGCCGCGCCGGCATCAAAAATCTTGCGTTCCATCTGACGTTCCAGTCGCCGGACCGCACGCTCACCGACGCCGAGATCGAAAAACTCGTCACTCGTGTCGTTTCCGCGCTTGAGGCACAGAATTGGGAGGTGAGAAAGTGAAAAGACTTCGCGCGGATTCCCGCCGAAGAAAAAGAGTGCGCTCTACTTCGTTTTTTGCTGCCGGTAAAGCCAAATGTATACGACACTTTTTCCCGTGAAATTCTCATAAGATCTTCCACAGGAATGAGAAATACCCCGTATGGGTATTCTGCAGCACGCAGATAGAGAATCACGATGTCGGTTCCCTTTTTCTGCAGTTCCTCGCAAGGGAAGATGACTTGGGATACCAGACGATTGTGCATTTGGTATGCACTACCCACCAACTTCACCGTACAATGGATGTTCTCAATCAGAACACGTTTTGTTCTTAGATGAATTATATTACTCACGTACTATCATATTTGGCGACAGCCCGCAATACTGTCCTCGCGGGATAACAAACAAGGATACGCTTTATGGCAATTCTCTATATTGTTGTAGCCCACTGAAACTGCTACAATAAATAACAGAAAAGTACATTGACAAACAAACAGGGAGGAATCTTGACATGCCACAGAAAAACGCGCTGCTCGTGTACCCCAAATTTGGGGCATCATTTTGGAGTTTCAAGCACGCGCTGCAATATCTCGGGAAGAAATCTTCCATGCCACCTTTGGGGCTGCTTCATCTCGCAGGTATGTTTCCAAAGCATTACAATCTGCGGCTGGTGGACATGAATGTGCAGCCGCTGACCAATACCGACATCCAGTGGGCTGATGTTCTTTTTACGTCCACCATGATCGTACAGAGAAAATCTTTGGATGGGGTCATTCTGCACGCCAATTGCGCCGGTAAACCCGTTGTTGCAGGCGGACCCCACCCGACCTCGTACTGGGACGAAATAAAGGGCGTGAATCACTTTATCCTTGGGGAAGTCGAGGATACGTTTCCAAGATTCCTCCAAGATTTTGAAAATGATACTGCCGAGCATATCTACCCGGCGCCGCTTAAAAGACCCGCGGTCACTTGCACACCCATGCCGCGCTATGATCTCATCAACATGCGAGCGTACGGCTCCATGCTGCTGCAATTCTCGCGCGGGTGCCCGTTTGACTGCGAGTTTTGCGACATCACGAAGCTCTACGGACGCGTGCCGCGCACAAAAACCAACGAGCAGATGCTCGCGGAGTTTGATCTCCTGTACAGCCTTGGCTGGCGCGGTTCGCTGTTTTTGGTGGACGATAACTTCATCGGCAACCGGCGCGACGCCATGCGATTGCTCAAGGCACTGATTCCATGGCAGGCCGCGCGCGACTATCCGTTTGAACTCAACACCGAAGCGAGCATGAATCTTGTCAAGTATGAGGAACTTATGGATGCCATGATTCGGGCTGGATTTACCTCCGTATTCGTAGGGATCGAGACGCCAACCCCAGAAGCCCTGAAAATTACAAAGAAACCGCAAAATGTGAGCGCAGACGATCCTGAATTCGCTCTCCATGCGATACGAACTCTCCAAAAAAAGGGTTTCATTGTGAGCGGCGGCTTTATTCTCGGTCTGGATGGCGAGACACCGAAGGTGTTTGACCTCCATATTGAGTTTATTCAACTCGCCGCCGTTCCGATGGCCATGGAAGGACTGCTCACCGTACTTAAAGGCACAGACCTCTACTTTCGCATGGAGAGAGAAGGGCGATTGCGCGGAGACACCACGGGAAACAACTTGGATACGCGGCTCAACTTTGTGCCGGAGATGGATGAACATATTCTTACTGCCGGATACAAGCGCGTACTCAACGCCATCTATGATCGTGGTTTGGACAATTACTTTGCGCGCTGCTGGACCCTGCTGCAGCACCTGGATCGGAGCCGAGCCCCCAGGCCCATGCATACCCCATTGCGCCCGACCGAAATAATGCGCTTTGCTCTGGCCAGCCTGCGACAACTTCTCTCCCCACAAGGCCCCGCCTATTTGCGGTTTCTCAGCCGTGTCATCACGCATCATCCGGACATGCTCTGGGAAGCGTTCGCCCTGACCGCAAAGGGTTACCATCTGCACAAAATCATGGAGCAGGTAACGGCAGTAGACGATTTAAGACAGTACCTGACTATGACCATTAGTTCCCTACACGACGCAGCGACCCGTCGTATTCCGGAAACGAGAGAGCGCATGGAAGCATCGGCGCGCGATATCATCTCCCGCATCCGAAAGGATTACCAAACCATTCATCCGGACTTTGTTCCCGATGTACAGGAAGCGATTTGCGCCTTTTATGCCGAATTGGGAAAGATTATTCCCGGGTCAAACCTGCCGCATCTTATGGGATAGCACACTTCGTTTTTTTTCTCGTCTCAAGAGGGATTTTATCCCTCTTGTTCCTTTTTAAAATCAGTTGCGCTTCTCCTTTATTTTTGGTATACTTTCATCATACATGGCTAAAAAACAAGACAAAAAAAATGCGGCAAAGACAAAAGGATCTCCCGCAGACGCCTCCTATACGGCCAAAGATATTTATGTGCTCGAGGGGCTCGAGCCGGTGCGCAAACGGCCTGGCATGTACATCGGCTCGACCGGCGTTGACGGGCTGCACCACCTGATCTGGGAGGTGTTCGACAACTCGATTGACGAGGCCATGGCGGGCCACGCGAAAAACATCGTGATTACCTTGCTGCCAAAAAATCGGGTGCGCGTGGTGGATGACGGACGCGGCATTCCGGTGGACGTGCACAGGCAGACCAAAAAGTCCGCGCTCGAGACCGTGCTCACGACCCTGCACGCCGGAGGAAAATTCGGCAGCGACGCGTACAAAGTGTCGGGCGGGCTGCACGGCGTGGGCGTGTCGGTCGTGAACGCGCTCTCCATGTGGCTCAAAGCCGAAGTATGCCGCGACGGACAGCAATACAGCCAAGAGTACGCACGGGGCATTGCGCGGCACCCGGTGAAAAAAACGGGAAAGTGCGGGGGATCGGGCACATCAATCACGTTCGAGCCGGACGCAACCATTTTCGAGAATACCGAGTTCGACTGGCACCGCATCCTCGATCATATCCGCCAGCAGGCATATCTGACCGCCGGCATCCGCGTCGCCATCATCGATGATCGCGACTCGAAAACCGCTGCGGACAAATCACCGCTCGCGCACTCCTACTCGTTTTATTTCCAAGGCGGCATCGTCGCGTACGTCACGTATCTGAATCGCAACGAGAACCCCAAGCATGACAACATTTTTTACGTTGCCAAAGAGATAGACATTGATGGCCGCAAAGTATATGTTGAGACCGCATTCCAGTATACGGACGACATGGCAGCCAAAGAACTTGCGTTTGCAAATAATATCTATAACCAAGAAGGCGGCACGCACCTGACCGGTTTTCGCACCGCGCTTACGCGCGCGCTCAACGACTACGCGCGTAGAAATGGATTTTTTTCCGCCAAAGGCGGAAAAGACGATGAGACGCTCACCGGAGAAGACGTGCGCGAAGGCCTGACTGCCGTGGTCTCGGTCAAGATCCAGAATTCAGCCCTGCAGTTTGAGGGCCAGACCAAAGGAAAGCTCGGCAACACCGAAGCGCGCTCGGCCGTGGAGCAGGTTGTGGGCGAGGCGCTCCGCGAATGGCTTGAAAAATACGGGCGCGACAGCCAGGAGATCATCGGCAAGGCATTGCTCGCGCAAAAAGCCCGCAAGGCCGCCAAGGCCGCCCGCGACACGGTGCTGCGCAAAGGCGCTTTGGAGGGCATGATGCTCCCGGGCAAGCTTGCCGACTGCCAGTCAAAAGATCCGTCCCAATCCGAACTCTTTCTGGTGGAGGGAGATTCGGCCGGGGGTTCGGCCAAGCAGGGGAGAGACCGCAAGTTTCAGGCAATCCTCCCGTTGCGCGGAAAAATTTTAAACGTTGAACGGGCGCGGCTCGACAAGATGCTCGCGTCAAAAGAGATCCGCGCGCTCATCATCGCGCTCGGCGCGGCAATCGGCGACGAGTTTGACGAGAAAAAACTGCGCTACCACCGCATCATCATCGCGACCGACGCCGACGTTGACGGCGCGCACATCCGCACGCTTCTTATGACGCTCTTCTATCGTTTCTTCCCGATCGTGATCGAGCGCGGCTACCTCTATATTGCCACGCCTCCGCTCTACCGCATCCAGTCCGGCAAGCAGATTTCCTACACGTACTCGGACGAAGAGCGCGACGCCGTGATCGCCGACATTAAAAAAGAAAAAATAGACGCCAAACGCCAAAAAGCAGCGGCCAAAGGCAAAGAACTTTCCGAAGAGGAAGAGGGCCAGGCGGGCAAGATCGAAATCCAGCGCTACAAAGGCCTGGGCGAGATGAACCCGTCTCAACTCTGGGAAACCACTATGGATCCAACAGCCCGCACGCTCCGACAAGTCCGCATCGAGGACGCCGCGGCCGCCGACCACATCTTCGACATCCTCATGGGCGACGAGGTCCTCCCCCGCAAAAAATTCATCCAGACCCACGCCAAAGCCGTGAAGAATTTGGATATTTGACTTTTTAACCGCATTTTAGTATGCTTTCCATTAATGAGCCCCGCGGGGCTTTTAATAAAGGGCAAAAGAATGTAGG
The DNA here is from genome assembly GCA_016196115.1 of Candidatus Sungiibacteriota bacterium. Classification (GTDB taxonomy): domain Bacteria; phylum Patescibacteriota; class Minisyncoccia; order Sungbacterales; family HO2-52-23; genus JACQRW01. Next base: position 18,073 of record JACPYI010000030.1, on the reverse strand, counting down.
ATTGGGGTGCGGACACTGGATTCCCGCTTTCGCGGGAATGATACAGAAAAATACGGTGGAATATGAATTTTTTTGACCGGATCGTACAATTTGTCAAGGAATCGCGTACGGAACTTAAGAAGGTGGTGTGGCCCACGCGCCAGGAAACCGTCCGGCATACGCTGACCGTCATCATCATGAGCGGTGCATTGGCGTTGTTTTTGGGCGGGGCCGATTACGCGCTCCAGTTCATTTTGAAGACGTTCATATTGTAGATTCTGGATTCCCGCTTTCGCGGGAATGACACAGAAAAAGAACTATGCCAAAACAGACATCCGAATTCGGGAAAAATTGGTACGCGATCCATACCTATTCGGGGTACGAGGACGCGGTTTCGCGCAATCTCAAACAACGCATCGAGTCCATGGGCATGGAGGATAAGATCTTCAACGTGGTGGTGCCGATCGAGAAAAAGATCAAGATCAAAAACGGCAAGCGCCGCACCGTTGAGGAGAAAATTTATCCGGGCTATGTGCTGGTGGAGATGGTGGTCACCGACGATTCGTGGTACGTGGTGCGAAACACGCCGCGCGTAACCGGATTCGTGGGTGCCGGCACCACGCCCACTCCGCTCTCGGATGAGGAGATGGACGAACTGCTCAAGCGCATGGGACAGGACGAGCCCAAATTCAAGATCGAGGTTGCAGTCGGGGATCCGGTCAAGATCACGGACGGTCCGTTCAAGGACTTTGACGGCAAGATCTCGGAAGTAGACCACGAAAAAGGCAAACTCAAAGTGCTCGTCAACGTGTTCGGCCGCGATACGCCCATCGAGCTGGACTCATTACAGATTAAAAAGTTATAAACCACTATGGCGGGAAAACCCATTAAAACCATGCTTACCATTCAGCTTCCGGCAGGCAAAGCAACCGCAGCGCCGCCGGTCGGCACCGCGCTTGGGCCACACGGCATTAATATCGGAGATTTCGTAAAGCGCTACAACGAGGCAACCGGCTCCATGGCCGGCGAGATTGTGCCGGTTTTTATTACGATCTATGAGGATCGCAGTTTCGAGTTCAAACTCAAAACCCCGCCCGCATCCGACATGCTCCGCAAAGCAGCCGGAGCAGAAAAAGGGTCCGGCGTGCCCAACAAGAAAAAAGTCGGCACCGTCAGCGCCGAAGACATCCGCACCATCGCCGAACGCAAAATGGAAGACCTCAACGCCAATACGGTGGACGCTGCCGAGCAGATCATCCGCGGCACCGCGCGCTCCATGGGGATTGATGTGAAGAAGTAATCCGATTAAGTTGCGATCAAAAAGAAAAAGCGGTACATACCGCTTTTTCTTTTTCCAAGAGAAGATTCGTTTAATCCTTCAGAGTCTCATCAAGGAGCGCATCGACGTTTTTCAAAAACTCCTCACGCGAACCCATATTCGAAATGGTCCAGTCCGCAATGGCGATCGGGCCGGCTTTATCCGTACCCTCGATTTCGGCATAGTCGCGTGCGCGCGCTTCTTCGAAAGACAGAGGTCTTTCGGCACGGCCATGCAGGCGCTCGTAGCGGACTGACGGGGGCGCGTAGATCGCAAGTGCGCGAAATGCCTCGCCGAATCGCTCCTTCATAATCTTGTATTCCGCCCAGCTATAGAGACTTTCCGCCACCACGTCTTTGCCCTCGGCAAGCGCCTGTTCGATCTTGGGAATGGAGCGATCGGCCATGACTCCCATGCCGTGATCCTTTCGCATCTGTTCCCTGACCATGCGCTCATCATGTTGGTTGCGTCCAAGACCCAGACGGGCCACTTCTTCATACACCGGTTCGTTGAATCCCACGCGAAAAAAACCTCGCTCAAGAAAGCGAGCAGTCGCTTCGGTCTTGCCCGATCCGGCAAGGCCCACTACTGCGATAATGTGCGGTTGCTTTTGCATGATCGTATTGCCATCCATCTTACTATTGGTTTATCATAAATGTATGAGAGATACAAAAGAGAATGTGGCTGTCTCTTGAATTATGCCAAGCTTTATGACAAGATTGCAAAAGTCCTTGGACAATCTTGGAAAAGGAGAAAAAAGCATGGAGAGAGGACAACTTTTCGTATTGGAGGGAACCGACGGGAGCGGAAAGGGGACTCAATTCAAACTCCTGTTAACTCGCCTCAGGAGATTGCGCTGCCTTGTCGAAACTCTTTCTTTCCCGCAATATGGCACCAAGTCCGCAGGACTTATCGAAGAATACTTGAACGGAAAATACGGTGCTGATCCTACCGACGTAAGCCCGTATGTCGCATCGCTTTTCTACGCGCTGGATCGTTTTGACGCAGCAACCAAGATTCGGACGTGGCTCACCGAAAGAAAGATCGTCTTACTTGACCGATACGTTGATTCGAACGCCGGACATCAAGGTGGGAAAATTCAAGATCTTGCCAAACGAAAAAATTTCTTACATTGGCTCTATCGCACTGAATACCATATCCTTGGCGTGCCAAAACCGGATATTGTTTTCATCCTCCATGTTCCCGCATCCATAGGCCAGCGGCTTGTCGCCCAAAAAAGCGAGCGGGGATATCTTGGAGGGGCAACTCACGACATTCATGAAGCGGATCTCCAACACCTGAAAGATGCCGAGCAATCATACCTCTGGCTCGCAAGAACGTACCCGAAAGATCATTGCGTGATAGAGTGCGTGGAAGACGGACGCCTCTTGAGTCCGGCACAAATTCATGAGAAAATTTGGGTGGTCCTTGAACAATATCTAAGGTATGAAGCAATATCTCGATTTAATGCAAGAAATCATGGACCATGGCGTTGACCGACCGACTCGCACGGGCGTGGATACTCGAGCGGTGTTTAGCCGCATGATGCGTTTTAACATGGCGGATGGCTTTCCCGCCATGACCACAAAGCGCCTCTACTTCCATGGCGTCAAGGCGGAGCTTTTATGGTTTCTGAAAGGAAGTTCGGACAATCGTGAACTTCAGGAACTTGGCGTCCACATCTGGGATACCAACGCGGATTCGTCAAATTGGAGACCAAAAGCAAGATTTGAAGGAGATTTGGGACGCGTATACGGCGTTCAGTGGCGCTCGTGGCAAACACCGGACGGCACAATCATTGACCAAATCAAACGCGTTATTGAACAAATCAAAAAAGATCCTTACGGTCGCCGACATATCGTAACTGCGTGGAACCCCGGAGAGCTGGAGCAGATGGCGCTGCCGCCCTGTCACATGTTGTTTCAATTCTTTGTCGCGGAGGGGACACTCTCCCTTAAAATGGACCAGCGCTCCTGCGATATGTTTCTTGGCGTGCCGTTTAACATTGCATCCTATTCATTGCTTTTGCATATGATCGCGCAGGTCACGGGATTGAAGGCAGGCGAGTTTGTTCATATCCTTGGTGATACACACATTTACCACAACCATTTTGATCAAACCCGCGAACAGCTTTCTCGAGAACCCTACGTATTGCCAACACTTTGGTTAAATCCGAAGATACAAGATATTGACGACTTTACCATGGATGATATTCGCCTTGAAAAGAGTACCTATAAATCACACCCGGCAATTCCGGCACCGATGAACGACTAGCGCGTATTTGCTATATGCTCTCTCAATAAAACGAGGGAGCTCTTTCTATGATTATCTCCCTCATCGCCGCTATGGACAAAAATCGGGTCATCGGGAAGAAGCATGCGCTTCCGTGGTATTTGCCTGCGGACTTGCGGCGCTTTAAAGAGCTGACGACAGGGAAGCCGATCATTATGGGCAGCACGACGTTTGCGTCCATCGGACACGAGCTGCCTGGCCGGATCAATATCGTGATGACGCGCAATCCTGCGTTTACAGCCGAGGGGTGCGTGGTTGTCCACTCAATCAAAGAGGCACTGGCTGTGACACAAGGATATGATGAAGTGATGGTCATCGGCGGCGCGAATGTTTTTGAACAATTTCTTCCGCTCGCCCAAAAGATGTATCTGACCATGATTGAGACGTCGGTTGATGGCGATGTTTACCCCCACACCCGTACGGATGTGGGGGTGTACTTCCCCAAATGGAATCCCGACGAATGGCGCGAGACCAGCCGCGAACCGCACGAGCCGGATGAGAAAAACAAATATGCCTATGCCTTTTTTACTCTTGAGCGAATCTGATCTTTTGTGATAGTATCGACTGTATGAAAATTCTTGCGATTGAGACGAGTTGCGACGAGACCGCGGTGGCGATTCTGGAGGTGAGCGGACCAAAACGCGATCCAAAGTTTCGCGTGCTCTCGCATATCGTCTCATCGCAGATAAAAATTCACGCTCGATTCGGAGGCGTCGTGCCAAACCTCGCGCGAAGAGAGCACGAGAAGAATTTGGTGCCGATTCTGATGCAGGCGTTGAGAGACGCGAAACTGGAATCGAGAGCAAGGGTTTCTTCCCGTCATTCCCGCGAAGGCGGGAATCCAGAATCAAGAGATTTCAATACTAGATTCCCGATCAAGTCGGGAATGGCAAAAAAGATGCAGGAAAGGTTGCACTCGATCCTTGAACGCGAGCCGGAGCTGTGGAAACACTTTGAGAGAAAACTGCTCGGATTTGGGAAGCCCGACATTGACGCGATCGCAGTCACGTACGGCCCCGGGCTTGCCCCGGCGCTGTGGGTGGGAGTGAACTTCGCCAAAGCGTTGAACTGTCTTTGGGACAAGCCGCTCATTCCCGTCAACCACATGGCTGGGCACTTTTATTCGGCGCTGATCGAGACAAAAAAAGGAGTGCAGGCGGCAAAAGCAACCTACAAAAAAATATCCTTTCCGGCGCTTGCGCTCCTCGTGAGCGGAGCGCACACCGAACTGGTGCTGGTGAAAAAACACGGCGACTTCAGGATCATCGGATCCACGCTTGATGATGCCGCGGGCGAGGCGTTTGATAAGGTTGCGCGCATGCTGGGATTTGGCTATCCGGGAGGACCGGAGATTGCAAGAACGGCCGCCTTTGGTCATCCTGAATCCCGACACGCCGGAATGAAGGATCGCGAGATTCCTCTCCGTCAACTGACGGATCGGAATGACAAATTTCCAATAAAGTTTCCGCGGCCGATTATCAATTCAAGAAATTATGACTTTTCTTTTTCGGGGCTGAAGACCGCCGTGCTCTATTTTATACGCGACACAGAAAAAACACACTCAATAAAGAAGCTGCGCCCGGCAATTGCAAAAGAATTCCAAAATGCGGTCACGGACGTGCTTGTAACCAAAACCGTCCGCGCCGCAAAAGAATTCCAAGTCAAAACCGTCACGCTCGGCGGGGGCGTGGCGGCCAACGCGGCCTTGCGCGAGCGACTTGCCGCCGAGCTTGCCACACAATTGCCAAAAGTTCCGTTGGTAACTCCCGACCTCTCCATGACCGGAGACAACGCGCTCATGATCGCGCTTGCCGCATATTTTTGCGGCAAGAAAACCAGCCCAGACCAAGTCTGGGCCGATGCGAACGTTACCCTCTAAATATATCCTTCGGGCACGATGTCTGGATAATCAGGATGGGACGTACTGCCCATGAGACGCACCCCTAATTGAGACTCATTAGGCGAAGCACCCAAACCAGGATCATTAGATTTGTCTAAAACACTGCGTAATTGGTGATACAGTTCTTCTGCTTGCTTCAGTGTAATCGGAAAAACCTTTGCCAAACCACCGCTGGGCCCATTTAAATAAAGTGTAAACTCTTGGTCGTTCCCGTCAAACTCCAGCCTGATGTGGTAATAGAAACGCGCCATGTGTTCTTTCCCCTCTATCTTGAGAATAAACACGAAAAGTGCTATGTTGAGCGTATCTTTTTCCTATGACTATGTCAAAGAAACTTTCGCCGCAATATAATCCGAAAGATGTGGAGGATCGCATCTACCGGATGTGGGAGCAATCCGGTTTTTTTAATCCGGATGTCTGCGTCCGAAAAAAAGCAACCACAAAAAATGCTGGCGTGTTTTCAATGGTACTGCCACCGCCCAACGTAACCGGCACCTTGCATCTGGGGCATGCGTTCGAGACCACGCTGCAAGACATTATGGTGCGCTTCCACCGAATGCGTGGCGAGCGGACATTGTGGATCCCAGGCACGGATCATGCGGCAATCGCGACGCAGGCAAAAGTGGAGGATATGTTGTACAAGAAAGAAGGCAAGACGCGGCATGATCTCGGGCGCGAAGAGTTTTTAAAGCGCGTTGAACGGTTCGCACAGGAAAGCCGTGACACGATCGTGCACCAGATTAAAAAAATGGGTGCATCGCTTGATTGGAGCCGCGAGGCGTACACGCTTGACGAGAAGCTTAATCTTGCCGTGCGCACCGCATTTGTGCGGATGTATAAAGCCGGGCTGATCTATCACGGCAGCCGGATGATCAACTGGGATCCGCGGCTCAAAACCGTGATCTCTGATGATGAGATTGAGTGGAAAGAGGAGCGGACCGAATTTTATTACCTCCAATACGGCCCGTTTGTGATCGGCACGGCACGGCCCGAAACGAAATTCGGCGACAAGTACGTGGTCATGCACCCCAACGACAGGCGGTATGCAAAGTATGCGCACGGGCAAAAAATCGAGCTTGAGTGGATCAATGGACCAATAACCGCAACCATTATCAAAGACAGGGCGATTGACATGGCGTTCGGCACCGGCGTCATGACCATCACCCCGTGGCATGACACAACTGATTTCGATATTGCCGAGCGCCATCATCTGGACAAAGAACAAGTGATTGATTACGACGGAAAGCTTTTGCCCATTGCCGGAGAATTCGCCGGTATCCACATCAAAAAAGCCCGCACCATGATTGTCGAGAAGTTGAAAATGAAGGGATTGCTCGTCCGCACCGATACGGACTATACCCACCGCATCGCGACCAACAGCCGGGGCGGCGGCGTGATCGAACCACAACTCAAAGAGCAGTGGTTCGTAGCCGTAAACAAAGAGTTTCGCATGCCTCACTCGAAGATCACGAGCATTAAAAAGGGACAGCATATCACACTGAAGGGCATAATGCTTCATGTCGTGAAAAGCAAGCAGGTTGAGATTATGCCCAAGCGTTTTGAAAAGACGTATGTTCACTGGGTCAACAATTTGCACGACTGGTGCATCTCGCGCCAACTCTGGTATGGCCATCGGATTCCCGTGTGGTACCGTTCGACTGACACTCACGGCAAGCGGAACGGTAAAACGTGCGTCGGCATACGGCCGCCTCAAGGCAAGGGGTGGGAACAGGATCCGGATACACTCGACACGTGGTTCTCGTCCGGCATGTGGACATTTTCAACGCTCGGGTGGCCTCATGCAACACCTGACCTGAAAAACTACCACCCGACGAGCGTGATCGCCCCCGGCTATGAGATTCTGCAACTGTGGGTATCGCGCATAATCCTCATGTCCGGTTATCTGCTCGGCGACATCCCATTCCGCCGCGTGTACTTCCATGGCATTGTGCGGGATAAAGACGGCAGAAAATTCAGCAAATCATCGGGTAACGGCATTGACCCGCTGGAGGTGATCGCTTCCTGCGGCACCGACGCGCTCCGCATGTCTATGACCGTAGGCATTGGCCCGGGGAGCGACGTGCGTTTTGATATGGATAAAGTGAAAGCGTACCGCAATTTCACCAACAAGCTCTGGAACATCGGCCGGTTCATACTGCTTCATCACGTTGAAAGGGAGAAAGCGGCGGACAAAGTGAATTTTTCGCCGAAACAAAAGAAAGATCTGCGCGAACTCGCGACGTTGGTGAAAAAGGTTACCAAACATCTCGATGCGTTCGCGTTTCACCATGCGGCCGAACTCTTGTACCACTATACATGGCACACGTTTGCTGATAAGATTATAGAGGAGACCAAGCCGCAGTTGACGGGCGGCGATCCGGGCAAGCGCGCCCAAGCGGCAGTGTTTTTGCTTGAGATTTACGCGACGCTGCTGAAGCTGCTCCACCCGTTTATGCCGTTTGTCACGGAAGAGATCTGGTCACGGCTTCCCGGCGCTGGGACCAGGAAGAAGAAAAATCTGCTCATAGTCGAGCAATGGCCAAAATAATATGCACACGCAGCTCTTTACGTTGTTCGGGTACTCATCGGGAGAACTCGCGGCAATCGCGACGACCAACGCCATATACCTCGGGCTCACGTTCATTCCGCCCGTTCTCTGGCTACTTTTCTATCTGCGGGAAGACGCGCATCCGGAACCAAAACGATTCTTGCTCCTCACGTTTCTCGGAGGCATGGGCGCGGCGCTGCTTGCGGTCGTCGTCGAGGTGTTTGTATTGGGAAATCAAGCCGGCGTCCTCTCCCTGCAGACAGAGACCGTGACACATATGTTGGTGGTTTTTGGCGCCATCGGGCTGATCGAAGAATATGTCAAGTATCTGCCCGTAAAATTCCTGATGCTGCGGCGGCCCGATTTTGACGAGCCGATTGATGCGATGATCTATATGATGACTGCGGCGCTTGGCTTTGCGGCAATGGAGAATGGGCTTTTTCTGCTGCCTGTATTTCACCAAAACGCCGCTGCGGGATTTGAGATTGCAACGAACCGCTTTTTGGGCGCCAATCTCCTGCATGCGCTCTCATCCGCCATCGTTGGCTTCTTTCTGGCGCGCGCGTGGTTCCACCCGAGGCGCGCCCATTTCATCGCAATCGGCGTGGTGCTTGCCGCACTCTTGCATACCGGGTTTAATTATCTTATACTTGAACAAGATGCCTTTGGACAGGCAACATTCTACCTTGTACTGCTGCTCTTATGTATGACCATCATGGTGCTTGTTGACTTCGAACGCCTGAAAAAAAGTTCGGAGCCCGTGTAATAATTTTTCCCCATGTCAACATTTTTTGAAAAGTTAACCGCATCTCGTCCGAAAACGTCCGGCAATAACCCCACAACCGCCGATCTGGGGGCGGGAGCACGACGCGTCGTGCCGGCATCTGCGAAGTCCGAGATGCGTACCGGAGAACCCGAAACCGCATCTCAAAGCAACTCCCGCGCTGCACTCGCAATAGAGGAAGACGCGGCAGGAGCGGAAGAGGAAGGAGAGCTCACCGTTGACATCTACGACAAAGATGATGCGATTGTCATCCAGTCAACCGTCGCAGGAGTCAAACCCGAAGATCTGGAAGTATCGATCACGAGCGACATGGTAAGCATCAAAGGCGCGCGGCAATGCACCAATCGCGTTTCTGAAGACCGCTATTATTACAAAGAACTGTTCTGGGGAACATTCTCCCGCACCGTGATCCTCCCCGAGGAGATCGATGAGCACAACACCGAGGCCGCCCTCAAACACGGCCTCCTCACCATCACGCTGCCCAAAAAAAAGAAGGGGCTCGCGCACGCGCAAAAAGTGAAGATCAAAACGGCTTGAGACCGGACAGCTCGGCTGCGTGTTGTAACCGGTATGTGCGGGATTATCGAATATATCGGGAAGAAAAAAAGTTTAATTAAACCAAAGTAAAGCATACAAATCCATACTTTTCTGAAACGGGAATTATCGGCGGCATAACCCCTTGACATGGCCGAAAACAGCATATAGAATGGTTTGAGTAAACACCAAATATATCGCTAAAACTCAAAACAAGAATACCCTCTGCTTTGGCGGTGCATGATGCGCTGCAGGAAAAAGGGGTGAACCTTTTTACGCCAGAGGAATTGAGTCGCATCCTTAAGGCATCCGGACGCAGCACCCAACATTTTGTAGAAGCGTACACCAAACGCGGGCTTTTGGTGCGCCTCCGCAAAGGACTCTATGCTTTAAAAGAGATGTTACCCAACGAAGAGGTGATTGCAAACGCGCTCTATCAGCCCTCCTATGTTTCCCTTGAGTACGCGCTTGCGCGCTACGGCATCATTCCCGAAATGCCCTACACCATAACTTCAGTAACGACAAAAGCAACCGCGACATTCACGGCCGCGGGCAGAGAGTTTTCGTATCAGAAAATAAAGAAAACGGCCTACACCGGCTATGTTCCGGAAAAAGTCGGCCGCCACACCGCGTTTATGGCAGCACCCGAGAAAGCGCTGATTGATTATCTCTATTTTGTGTCGCTTGGCAGAAAGACGCTCAATGACAGGATGTCGTTGGACCGGCTTGACCGAAAAAAAGTCAAAGCGTATGGAAAATTGTATCATCGCCCGCGGCTTGACCGGCTCGTGGACAATGTGCTGACCCGTGAAAAACCATAACCCATGCTTGCCAACGACGTCATCATACAACTCGCTCTAAAACTGCAGACCTCGGAAGAAAATATCCGGCGGGAGTATTTTCAGCATCTCTTTCTTTCCCGCCTCTACAAGCAAAAAGATGCGGACGGCGTGTATTTCAAAGGCGGAACCGCGCTGCACCTGATTTACAACAACCCGCGCTTTTCCGAAGATCTTGATTTTGACACCAATATCCGTTCCATCGAACGTATTGAGGATATGGTGCTCGCAACGCTTGCCGACTTTGAGCAAGAGGGGATTGACGCAAATCTCTTTGAGGCGAAAACTACGACTGGCGGCTACTTTGCGGTGGTGGAATTTCGTGCCGATGGGCGGACGATACCGATCCAGATTGAGATCTCACTGCGCGAGGGCAAGAAAAAAGACGGGAGCGCGGCAGTTATCTCCAGTGAGTTTTTCCCGACCTACAATCTGGTGCGACTGGCACAGGGATTACTGATGGAAGGGAAACTGCATGCGCTCCTTGAACGGCACAAACCAAGGGACTACTACGATTTCTATTTTCTCCTGCGCGCCAACTTGTTGCCTGAAAAGAAACGGGAGATTTTTGAGGCCGTACTTGCTCTGCTCAAAAAAGAGGGGGCAAGTTTTGACGCGGAGCTGCGGCGGTTTCTCCCAAAAGGGCACCAGCTCATCATCAGAGATTTCAAAAACACGCTTGAGCGGGAGATTAAACGATACATATAAATCATGCTTTTAAGCGATAACGAAAAACGCGATATCGTAAAATACATTGAAGCCGGCAAGCCGTTGCCGGTCGATCAGCATGCGGGTGTTGTAGAGATGATGCTGGAATAATGATTTCTATGATGGGTAATGACAGTTTTCGACCGGCGGTATTTTCATGCATGAACAGTTTGAGTTTGTGGTACAGGAATGTTACTTTTTCCTTCAAGGTATGATACACTGCGAGTGTAGGCATCATATCGAGTGGCCATGTACTCCTTCATCATGCAACGTGCATGACTATTGGCATGATACCATAAGGGAGGGGGTTTCGTAATTGAAAGTATTGTTGACTTTCTTTTCTCTTGCGGTACTCTTCATAGCATGAAAACAACAACAGGGGGTAGCTATGGACATTATTCTCTCAACGCGAAATCACAGCAAGGTTGAGCAAATTAAGGCGCTTTTGAGGGGCTTGGATGTTACTATAAAATCTCTTGACGAGGCGGAAATCGCGGGCGAAGCCGTTGAAGACGGGACCACCCTTGATGAAAACGCCTTCAAGAAGGCTATGTTTGCATGGGAGCACACGAGAGGGTGGGCCATGGCAGATGATACGGGTCTTTTCATAGACGCACTGGGTGGGCGACCAGGAATTCATGCCGCCAGATGGGCCGGCAGGGAAGCCAAAACTGAAGACATAATGAACTTCACCCTTGAACAATTGAGGGATGTGCCAACGGGTAAGCGCACGGCAACTTTCATGACCATGGCGGTTGTGGTCTCACCGGATGGAGCCTCGCGGATCTTTAGCGGATCGGTGTCAGGCACCCTTTCAACTGAACCTCGCACGACGTGTCAGCCAGATATGCCCTATAGTGCAATTTTTATTCCGGACGGGCAGGAAAAGGTTTGGGCGCAAATGTCTGTTGACGAAGAGAATGCGATAAGTCATCGTGGACGGGCATTTCGACAGGTGCGGGATTTTTTCTCAGGGGCTTTTTTATGAGCGCGGAGGTGCAGTGGACATAGTTCCGCTGTTTTTATTTGTTTTGAGCAAACGCCGCCGCAGCCGCGCCGAGCAGCGCGATATCGTCTCCGAGGCGCGAGACGCGGATTTCCGGGGTCTTCAGATGGCGGTCAACGTATTTTTTAATGCCGGAGAGAAGCACAGGCGCGTTCATGAACACAACCGACCCGCCGATTGTGATGAGTTCCGGATCGTAGGCAACGATGACATTCGAGATCGCCCGGGCGTTGACGCGATGGAGCGCGTCGAGAAATCCGCGCGCCGCGGCATTGCCTGACCGGGCGTGGTCAAACACATCTTTTGCCGTTGCCGGCATGACCGCGATCTTTTTTCCGTGCGCTTTTGCCCATGTTTTGAAAAATTTCGGTATGTTCCGCCCCGAAGCGCATCCTTCCCAATGCCCGATGCCTTTTTTGCAGGAACAGCGAATGTTATGTGTCGTATCCACGATCATATGCCCGACCTCGGCCGCATTCCCGCTTCCGCCAAGCAGCAAATTCCCGTCCACGATCGCGCCTCCCCCGATGCCGGTTGAAATGGTAATATAGACGAGATTCTTTTTCTTTTTCCCCGCGCCAAAACGCTGCTCGCCCAGCACTGCCGCGTTCGCGTCGTTCAGCAAAAATACCGGCAAAGAAAATTTTCTCCGCAGCGGCTCCACCAGCGGCACGAACGTAAACGGAATATTAGGCGAGTGCAGCGGTCCCCCGCGTTGATAATCCAGCGGCCCCATGGATGAAATACCAATCCCTGCGGGTCGCGCATCCGGGTGTTTGGCCATCACCAATCCGATCATCTCAATGATCCTTTGCGAAATCACTGCTCCGTTTTTCCCGTGTTTGGGCGTCTTATCCTTTATTTTGGCAATTACTTTCCCGCTGCGCGACACGAGCGCGACCCGTACATTGGTTGCCCCAAGATCAATGGCAAGCGCATGATGATGCATGATATTGTATTTAATCCGATACCTTTTGTTCAGCCGAGCTACCGCCATACTCGCTCAATGCCCCAGACCAGTCCGATAATGCCGATCGTAAGGGCTGATATCCTAATTATCAGGTTGTGCCATGAAGTTTTTCTGATGAGCAGGATGACGGGTAGACCCGCGGCAACGATGAGCAGCTGCCCGATTTCGATCCCGACATTGAAAGAAAAAAGCGATGACAGAAACTTGCCTTGAGGAATGCCCAGTTCCTGCAATAATCCCGCAAACCCAAGACCGTGGAAAAGTCCGAAGAAAAAAACAGTTCCAAGCTTATGCGTCGTCCGCATCTCAAAGCGGGTGCCTTTTAAAAAAACGGTCGTGAGCGCCACGAACGCAATGGAGAAGGCGATCAGGGGCTCAATGATGCGCGGGCTTATGACCAAGATGCCCAAGCCCGCCAATATGAGCGAAATGCTGTGTGCGACCGTGAATGCGCTCGTGACGCGCAGCATCTCGCGAAATGCTGCCACCGCCAGCAGGAGCGAGAGCACGAAGAGGATGTGATCCGGACCGTTAAGGATATGCTTGACGCCAAGTTTTGCAAAGTCATACGCATTGTCAAACCAGCCGGTATTCTGATTCCGTACGATCTTGACCAGATCATCAATATTTTTAAACTTGGATCTAAAAATAGGCGCTTCAAATATCACAAAATGCTCGATTTCTTCGGGAGTTGCATTCGGATTTTTCTTCATAAATTCTACCACCGCTTGGGGAATGAGTTCATGGGCGCTGATATGAACAACCAGCCCAAGAACGCCAACGATTGACACAGCCGCAACGAGAAACGAGAAGAAAAAAGATTTCGAGAGGGTATTCACGGGTTTTGAAGTTTCTCTTGCACGAGTCCGCTATACTGGATGGAAAAATTTGGATGAAGCGCCTGTACCCGTTCAAAATAGTATCGGGCTTTTTGTGTATGGCCAAGAGCGTCTTCGATCATGCCCGCATGAAAGAGAGTTGCCGGAGTATGCTCCCCCAGGGCCATGGCTTTGGCGATCAGGCGGGCAGCTTCTTCGAAGTTGCCGTTTTTGTACAGAACCCAGGCAAGCGTATCGGCGCCGAATATGCCTGGCCGATTTTCGTATCCGGTCCTGGCCTTCTCAAGCGCCAGCGGCAAATCTTTATCGTGATCTGCCAGAAAGACCGCATATTCAAGATCGGTATCAACCCCGCTTGTTAAAGATTTCTCAAACGCGATCTTTGCAAGCGTAAAATATTGATCTGCCGTGGTCTTATTTTTTTGCTCAAGCGAGAGATTGCCCAGATCAATGGCAAACTGGGCAATGGGAAGACCGCTATATGCTTGCGCGAAAAACTTTTCCGCTTTGGCATTGTCGTTGCGGGCAAATGCGACAAGCCCCAGTCCCTCCAAAGCCGCCGGATAATCTTTTTTAATCTGGAGCGCCCGATCAAAAAGCTCTCCTGCCCGGTTAAGATCACTCCGAAGATATAACTTCCCAAGCTCGGTATATGCCCATGCAATGTTTTCGGGAAATGCGGCACCCGAGTCAACTGCCTGTTCCATGGCCTGCTCCGCACCCTTGATATCGCCGTGCAATTCACGCAGATATGAGATGCGGGAAAACGAGCTGAAGTCGGGACGCAGGTCTACCATTTTTTGCAGCGCAGCGGCGGCATCGGCGTAGCGGCCAAGTTCAACACAGGCATCGGTCAGGATGCCGTAATAACGGGGTGTGCGGGGAGCTGCCGCAACCAGTTGTTCGCCAAGAATTGCGGCGTCGCGAAAATGGTGCCTGCCTAGGGCTACCGTAGCTCGCGTGGCAGATACTTCAGGATTATCTTTGTTGATGGCCTCGGCGCGATTCATCAGCCCGTCAATTTTCTGATAGTAGCTGACGTCAGCGGTTTCGCGGACTTTCTGCAGATACGCGCCGGCAAGCAGGAGAAAAGATTTCTGATCCTGGGGGTGCGCCTGCACACGCTGCTCAAAATTTGCGATCATCGTATCGGGTGAGTTATCGCGGCTAACCCCGCCCGCGGGTATTTGGCTAAAGATTCTTGTGCGCGCAACCAAAAAAACGGCTGCAACAGGCAAGATAATGACTGATGTGATGATAAAAACTCTTGCACGGGTTTTCTTCATGTCCAACCATCATAATAAAACAGAGCGTCGACGTCAACGCTCTGTTTTGCTTCTCTGCAGCCAAGACAACCACATGTGCCCTTATTTTTTCATCGTCATCATGAGCTTCTGTACGGCCAGCACGAGCTGGTTAAGGGTTTTGGCCATGGCCTGAATCGCTGCTTGGGGATGCGGGCTGCTGTCAAACCCGCCGTATGCCGTTGCAAGATACGGGAAGCTCGTCAAGAACGGAGCATCGTTCTTATCAACGCCATCACCCAGCATTAATCCGGTTGCATCAGGCGTGAAGTCCTTGTGAAAAATGGGATAGACGGCGCCGGCTACGGCACGAAGGGAGATATCGGTCACGTCATCAGCAAGACGGCGTCCGTTCGGGTACCCCTGATTGTCTCCGGCAAGTACGCCCATGGGCTTGGGATCGGCAGTTACCGGAACCCCAAGGTTCAGACGCAACTCTTCGGAAGGCGCCACGGTTGCGGGCTTGGTAAGGCCGGGAACTCCGGTGAGGAAAATTGCAACCAGATCATCGCGCTGGTTTGCAGAACCAAATGCCCCTTGCGGCGGCACCTTAATGCCGTAGAGCCCCTTCAAAAGTCCGCCAAGCTCCGGATTGGTCACGTAGTTGGCAAACTGGGCATCATCCACCGGTTTGGAGCCGTTCCAGACATCTTTTTTGCCAACCGGTATCACCACTTCATTGACAAGCGGAGCTCCAAGACGCGAGACCTGCACCCAGTCACCTGATTGCGTGTGCATACCATCACTCGAAAGAACCCGCGTGGTGCGGCGCGAGGCCGTTGTCCATACGCCGATCACCGCATTTGTATCGGTGGCGCTTGCCGGCTTTTGCTTGTTGCTGGTCAGCGAAGCAAGAGGAATCTGGAGTGCGAGCGCGCTCACATTGTACCCGCCAAGACCGTCTACGCCGCCGCCCGCGTTGCCCGGAAGTTTGCGGATGGTCAGAAGGTCAAAGAGCCCTCCCAGTTCCACAAAGAACGGGTCATCAACCTGTCCGGCAAACGTTTTCATGTCTCCGGCCGAAGTTGAAATTGTTTTTACCGCTGTTGCGGAAAGGGCCGCGTAATTCGGGGTTGATTTTGCTCCGACATGAACCGGAGGTACCGGCAAATCCGCACCCAGAACCGTTCTCTGCCCACCCTCCACTTTCGTAAGCGTGTAAGTCTGGCGCACGTTTAAGTTCGGATCGGTCAATGAGCCGACCGGTCCTACGTTGTAGAGAAACGTCTCTTTATTCGCAACCGAGTTCTTAAACTCAAACTGGTAAGAAATATCCTCCTTGGCGTCTCCGTTGTTGTCTACTTTGATCTCATAGAGGACATCGTCTCCAAGCCCGTAAAAGTTAGGCCCGCCTCCCGGCTCCTGAAACGGGTAATAGTTGGCAATGAGCGTGACCGTATCAGGACGATCCGGACTCACAAACGCGTAGAGATCAGTCGCATCAGCGCGTGGATCAGCGCTGATCAGCGGAGCTTCGCGGTGGCTCGACGCCAATGTCTCCAGACCTCCGGAGAGCAAAAGGGCTAGCGCGAGCGCCACCGAAGCAGCCGTTTTTATTTTAGCAAGTGTTGTTCGCATAGCAATTGTGTTTTAATGTAACGATTAATGAATTATCCGAATACCCCAACAAACCCTTGTCTGTTGGTGCTGTTGTATATAGATCGACCTCCTATATCAAGATATAGATTCTACTAGCCCCCATATTACAAAACTGTGTATTTTTTGCAAGAGCAATTATCCACACATTATTCCCGCGTCCTGATCTCGCCATTTTCTCAACATTTGATCTCTTTGAAGATCTGTGTCTCGGTAAGGCCAAGCGGTTCCGGATAGTTTCTCACCATGTCCCAAACTAATCCTTTCCCAAAACGCGAAAGTTGCGATTGGTGGACTTAATGCGAACCCAGTGGAACCGGGTTCTGAAAGAATTGTACGATTGGCACACCGTTATCAACTCGGAAACGCTGAAATTTTACGGATATAAACCAGCATAACCGAATTTCTGCCGGCTGTTAAGACATTGACCCGCTCACCACGAGCGGGTTGCCCTGTTTTGCCCTCGTGGCAAGCGATTGACCCCGGGCCAGAGCCTTCACCCCTTGTGCCAGATTGACCCGAATTTGACGAGCTGTGAGAGTTTTAGAAATCCTCATGCGCCTCGTAATAGCGATTATGAGAGCCAGAAACCGAATTGCCATTCATAAGCCCGTGAATGGTGTAGAAAAGCCCGGCAACAAGAACCGCCAAGACAGTAACCACCTCGACAATATCCCCAATATCGGATTTCTTCATAGCGGGGGTATAGTACCTTGCGGGCCCCGCAAATCAACTCACCATATCAACACTGGCTACTTCCGCCTTTTTACCAAATCGAGCAAATCTTCCTGATTTTCAAAACCCCGTAGACAGCCAGTGAGAATGCCAAGTTTGTAGTTAACCCCATCAGTCATAAGACGCCAGTTGGTGTCCTCGAGTGTTTTTTTGATCAACTTCTTTAGGTCGGCCTCGCTTGCAAGCCCTTGTCTTGCGTCGTTACCGTCATTGACGGTGAAACCAACTTGGACATCTTTGCTGATATCGGGATTACCAAACTCAAGGTTCATATATTGCGCTTTTTCAAGAACCGGTGAGAGAAGATTTTTGAGCTGAACAAAAGTAAGCTTTTTAATTTGAGCTACGGCTTCGTATAAATCTTTATCCTTTTCCTCTGCTTTCCATCTCTCAACCAACTTACCGATTCGTTCAAGATTAAACTTTTCGTCAATATATTTCTTGCCCTGTTCTTCGGTCAAACAAAAACGCGCTCTATCTTTTTCAAAATCTTTATCCTCTTTTTCCGGTCGTGTCGCCAAGCGCCTCATTTCGTCAACTTTCTGATAGTCACATTTTGGGCAAGTAAATGTCGATATGTGGGTTAATTAAGCTAATTCTGTAGGTTTTTCTTCCTGCATTTCATCGTATGATGCAATCTCACAAACATCAAGAGCCATCGTTCCAATGCTTCAGGAGTGCGGTACCCTCTGGCTCTTCCCAGGAATCCTCTAATCTGACT
>JACPYI010000032.1 GCA_016196115.1 Candidatus Sungiibacteriota bacterium | reverse complement strand
TGTTGTAGTGAAATGACCCCTGTGGATAATTAAAAGTAGTATTCATTACAAAGTGCTAAAAGAAGAGAATATGAGCCAATAAATACGTCGACTTTTGCTCTTACTTTAGCACTTTTCTGTGGGTTACTAAATACCACTTAGTTTTTGGGGTAATTTGCGTGCACATTACCTTGGTCCCTTGACAATTATAGAATATATGAGGAGGTCATTCTCATGTTGAGTGTGAAAGATCCGATTGAAACAGCTCGGTTTCTTGATCTCACCCACTGGGATCTTACGGAAGCGTGGTCAGACGATCAAAAACCGACCGAGGTTTATACCGCCGACTCATTTCCTGAACTCGCGGACGCTGTTCCCGGCCTGTTTACCAGGACCCGTGATCTGCTGAAGCGTTACTTCCATCAGGTATATGGGTGTACGTTGTTCGCAAATCTGATCGCAGAGCAGCGACAACAAAAGTCAAGTTCATTGCTGACATCAAGCCCGATTTCCGATCTGGATAGAAACAAGGAGATCCATTATCTCCATATCAATCTGGATCGGCATGGCGCCTTGCGAGCCAACCATACCCGTTCCTATCAGGAGCGTTCGGAGTGGTTACTCTTTTATGTCGGCAAAAATTACTATGTTGTTCTGCCCTCAAATCTCTTGAGCAACTTGGGGAAAGTAGCAGAATGTCTCCCCCTGTTTTACTCGAGATGTATTGAGCAGAAGGAAGAGTTCGCCCTTTTCTATGCTGTTGAAGAGACGGCAATGGTAAAGGAGTTGAGCAAGGTATGTGCGGATGTGATTTTTCACCTTGCCGAACCCGTTTGTCGTTTTGTAGAGTTACCGTTTGTACAGTATCTCTATAACACCAGCAAGGATCGGGAAGAACTCACCGCTGACGAGGTTACGCTCTTCGGTTCGTACTTGCGAGAAAGAGGCGTCTCGTTGCTCACTCCAATGAGGTTTGCGTTGTATCGCAAGTTGAAAGGAAATGATCGCAGGATTGCAACCAGTTGTTTTTTCCCGCAGGGTGATGCAGAGACGCTTCATGCGAATCTGCGTCTTATCCTCGGGGAAATGATGAAGCGTAACAGTCGTACACTGGAGCAGATACCGTTATCAGAGCTCAGAGACGAGTTGCCTCCTGTTCTTCTTGATAGGAGCAACAGAGGACTTGGCGGTATACGAGAGTATCTTCTGGAACATGTTCCAGACTATGGCGTTCTCACTCCTGTTGAGGCAGAAAGGATTCTCGGGCTTCCGCGCGGAAGTCAGGAAAGGAGAGAGGATCTTCGGCTTTTCCTCTTTCATGACGTAGATCGTGAGCGTTATAAAGACCTTGCTGAAAATATCAGGCATGGTTTCCAGTCGCGAGCGCGAAGCAATGTTCGAATGTTCATCAGAACATACGCGCGTCTTCATGGTCGCGGTCTCGATGAGATATCCAGTGATGATTTTAAGTACGGCTCCCTTTCCACAGTGATGCATTTTCCATTCAACTCGCGACAGTATGTGCTCGTATTGATGGATCGGGCATTCTCTAGCGAGTATGGCGAGTTAACTCCGGAACGTGCCCAATTTTTCCTCGGCGTCTCGGATGCCAAGAAAAAGAAGCACCTCCGGGGTGTTTACTTTGATGACCGAGTGGGACTGGAGAGTTTCTACACACCATCGGAACTCAAAGAAATCCGAGAGCGTTGCCGGAGAAACAGCATTACAGCCATTGAGGCATATCTGAAGCTGTACCCGGATAAGTGCTTGGAGCTTCTCCCGGCACGAGACCTCCAGAATATTTCTGGACGCATGATGGAAAATATCGCCGGGAATAATGGCAATCATTCTCCTCGGGTGGTATTATCTCGCCTGTTTCCTGATATCTATGGAGTGCTCACAGAAGAGAGGTGCGCGACATTCTTGGTGGCAGATAGCAAGACCAAGATACAACTCTCCCGAGTGTACTTTCAGCAAACCGAGGATACCTCCTTTGGTGTTGACCGATATACACAAGAGGAGAAAGACCAAATCAGCCGCCGAACAAGGACGAATGCGCAGGTGTTAATTCGTTACCACGCAAAGCGTCACGGTAGGTTTCTGGAGGAGTTGCGTCATCGGGAATACGAGATGTTTTTCGCAAAAAACTCTGCGTTGTTTAACCCTTTGAAAGCAAGGATTGGGGTTCGCAAAGAAAGCATACCACTCCTGCTTCAGTTGTTGTTTCCCAATGATTATGGTGTCCTTGATAAAGCGCGCTATGATCGTTGGCGACAACAATACCAGCAAAGTCGTGATGAAGAGAGGAGGTCAGTTGGTTTCCTGACAGCATTCTTTGACGTTCCAGATACTACTATTTGGGACGAACAGGAAAGCAAAAGGATGCTTGTTCGTTCGCGCTCAAATGCGCGAAAGGCAATCGGTTACTTCATGGAGGAGACCAGAGTATCTGATGTGAATCTGCTCGGTAAAGAGATTATGAAATTATCCACCAGTGGGCAATTTCAACGATTACTCGGTATTCCGGGGGAATACACCCATGCCGTACTCTACAAGCTGTTCCCGGATGACTATGCAGCCCTTACCTATCGCAGGTTGCAAGTATTAGTCGGGATGGATCGTAGAGGGGCGGAACGAAAAAAGTTCATGGCGTCCTGCCTTGGGTCCGGAGTGCCGTGGCCGACAACCATGTCTGACGCAGAGCGTCAAAATTTGGCGAGGACATACTACAACAACGCGACCCTATTACTCCTGTGGGTACTTAAAGAAAATGATGCTACTCTGCAGGAAGTACACACAGAACTCGGGTTTGCTCAATCGTATCCTCAGGCGATTTATCGTATATTTGGGGTGTCATTGGACGCACCGAGAATGTTGAGAAGGAAAGCGGCGGATGTGATATCTCATTATGACGATAGCAATCTGCTCTTTTGGTTCAACCTTCTTGAATATACGACCCCGGTCATTTTTTTGGAGCTCTATCACCCGGATAATTTATCGTATCTGGATGAGATTCCAAGGGAATGTCGCGGGCTGTATATTCGGAATATATGCGCCAGTAGATATCCTTACACCCTTGCAGAGCGAAATGATGGATTGCGTGCCACAAAGGTTCGCCTACTCCAGCAACTCGCTCAAGAGAGTAAAGAGGGAATGCCTATTGAAGAAATTGAAGCTGCGTGTGTTGCAGCACTCCAAGACAGATACGAGGAAGTACGACGGCATGCATGGCGCATAGTTACCGAGATGGAGTATGCGCATCCGGGGTTCGCCCGGCATGTCTGTCGGCAGGTCCTGCTTGTCGGTGCCTATCGGCATCGCGAGGCACAAGAGCTTCGTATTAGCGATGTTCACATCAGTGTGCTCGGAGAGGAGGTTAATACTCTGCTTATGACTCTCCTTGGAGCAATTAGCTCTCCATCGCCTCGGCAGAATGTGTGGTATGAGACATACGCGGCGCTGGTCAAAACTCTCCGAGGCAAGTTTATTGAGTTTGTTCGTGCTTGTGAGGATGCCGAGCAGGCACTCACAGTCTCGACGTACGTGTTGACTCATGATATACGATTTCTTGCGCTTCATGCCGCACAGCTACTCGCGAAACATATAGGGTCATTTGATCTCCGTATGATTTCCGAGACAGTACCGTTGTTGCCGATTCTCCTGCTTCACGATGATAGCAGGGTTCAAAAACAAGGTACGGATGTACTGCGTGTCATCCAGCGTTGGGAACCCGTATTGAATGAAGAGACGCGTGCATGCTACATTGCCGCATTGGATACGGTGATGCAACAATCATCAAAGGAGGATAAGAAATGAAGGGGATGCCAAGTAGGATGACGCTTCGCGCTGTTGGTGGAGCATTGAGTGATCTTGAGCGTAGAAATGTCATTTTGAGGTTTCGGCGCGAGAGAGGCATTGAGCTCCAAACCATACCCCGATCTTTGATAGCAAGCAGGATCACGGATCAGTTGCGTCAAGAGGCCGATCAGATTGTTCTTGATGGACACTGGGATCAGATTATTAATGATTTCTGGTCTAACATCGGTTCTCTTGATCGCACCGGAGCCATCATGGGCTACAAGATGGATCACTTCCAGAATCGAATACAGACGCTCGCACTCCTCGGGGTGCAATCAATCTGTTTCATTCAGGAGGGTTATATCAGCCCGGCGGTTGGTGTTGATTTCTATTTTGATGCTCAAACTCGGCAAGGCATTGAAGCGTACCTTGACGAATCAGGGATGATCCGCTTTAACGATCCGGAAGTAGACCAGCTCTGGCCAAAGGGGTTGCGTATATTCCTCAACGCCGCAGCGCTCGCGCACTACCAGGATATTGTCTGCCCAGGCCTCTTCAGAGAGGAATCAATAGAGGGCAGGCACCCAGCCACCGGAGAAGACGAAGAGCGTACAGGCGAGGAGGAGGGTGCACATAGAAGGCGAACTCCCATAAGCAAGCGAGCTTACTTTCGTCAGCTACCCGAAGGGTACAAACCCTCCAGGCGACAGATCGCTCTTGCTTATGCAGAGGGACGCTTTGGGCCCGAAGAGATCGAGCGACACTTGGGAGAAGGACGAAAAACCTATGTAGGCGAGTGGGTTCGTCCTGAAGATGTAGAAGATGCCAACAATCCACGCCGCCTTATCGGCGTGGCAGTATCATTCCTTGATGGGTATTCAAGGTTTGTACCCATGCAAACGTAAAAGTTGCAGGGGTCAAATCAATAGAACTTTAGCTGTAAGAGGAGAATTAAAAGGGCTATCACGCATTACGCGAGATAGCCCTTGTTTTATTTTCCTGTGCGCCGACAAGGATGCTCACCATTTTCACCGCATGCCCACGCAAACTCATTCATACCGAAGACGCGATTGAAGGTTGAAAATTGCTCCGCCTTTCTGCGAAGCAGAAACCCGAAACAAAGAAATTGTCTCTTCAATTTTTGATTTCGCGCCCCTCCCCACCCCTCAATTCTTATTGGATTCAATCACGAATTTTTGATAAAGTGGAGTTGACGATCAGTCCGTTTCCGGATTCTGGTCAAAATATGTTCGGATATTGTAATATAGAGGGAGCCAGTCAGTATGAAGCCCAAAACTCGGCTCGCGCGAAGCGCGAGTGAGTGTGGCGGAATCCCAAGAATTCAAAAGGATTTTCCACGATTTTTTCGGAGAGAAATGCAGAGCCCTTTGTGCGAGGAGGGAGTTCTATGTTCTCCGAACACTCAAAACAGAAGTTTTGCGAGCCAATCTTTTTTCTTTTGCTCCGCAAAAGTGAAGCGATAATTTTAAGCCCAAAAGCGATATGAAAAAATTCTTTCTCTACATTCGCAAATCTACGGACGAGGATGATCGACAAGTGCTTTCACTGGAAGCGCAAGAATTTGAATTGAATGAATTTGCGCAGCGCGAGCATTTGATTGTCGTCGAGACATTTCGTGAATCTCAAACGGCGAAATGTCCCGGTCGCCCTATTTTCAATCAAATGCTCGACCGCATGGAGCGTGGCGAAGCGGAAGGAATTTTAGCGTGGCATCCTGACCGTTTGGCGAGGAATAGCGTGGATGGCGGGCGTATTGTCTTTTTTATTGATTGCGAACATATCACCGCGCTAAAATTTCCTACATTTTGGTTTGAAGCCACGCCCCAAGGCAAATTCATGCTTTCTATCGCTTTTGGGCAGTCGAAGTATTTTGTAGATAATCTTTCAGAAAATACGAAGCGCGGTTTGCGTCAAAAATTGAGACGAGGCGAATGGCCCGGCTGGGCTCCGCTTGGATATACAAATGACATTCTTACGCACACAATCATCAAAGATAAAGAGCGGTTTCGCCTCGTCAGAAAACTTTTTGAATTGTACGCAACCGGCGCTTACTCGATGAAAGATTTACAAAATACTGCAATTTCAATCGGCTTGTTTGGAAAGAGCGGAAAAGTCACATCGGTTTCGCTTATTCAGCACACGCTATCCAATCCGTTTTATTATGGCGTGTTCCGATATAACGGCGAGATGCACCAAGGCAAACACGAGCCGATGATTTCAAAAAACTTTTTGATAAATGCGCGGAAGTAATGGCGAACAAATCACGTCCGAAAAAACCGAGCAAAACTATCGCAACATTTCGCGGATTATTAAATTGCGCCGAGTGTGGGTGCGCCATTACTTCCGAAATCCAAAAAGGACATCAGTATTATCGCTGTACGAAAAAGCGCGGAGTATGTTCGCAAGGATATGTGCGAGAGGAAGTGTTGGCGGAGCAGATCACTGATGTCCTTCAAAAAGTTTCTTTGCCGCAAATTTGGGCAGATAACATGCTCGCGAAGATAGATTCGGAACGCGAGCAAGATGCCCAAAATGGCGTTGCCCTTGCTCAAAATCTGAAACAAGAGATTGAGGATTTAGACGAGCAATTGGATAAGCTCCTTGATACGCATTTGGACGGGCTTATTCCGAAAGTGGAGTATGCCGAGAAAAAGCAGAAAATCCTCAATCGAAAAATTGATGTTTCAGAAAAATTGAAGGATTTTGAGCAAAAGGGCAATAATCGGCTCGAACCCCCTCCTCGCACAAAGGGCTCTGCATTTCTCTCCGAAAAAATCGTGGAAAATCCTTTTGAATTCTTGGGATTCCGCCACACTCACTCGCGCTTCGCGCGAGCCGAGTTTTGGGCTTCATACTGACTGGCTCCCCGGGTAGGATTCGAACCCACAACCTTCGCCTTAACAGGGCGCCGCTCTGCCGTTGAGCTACCGGGGAATATTTTTTATGCTACCAAGCGGTTTAGTATTCCGCAAGTTTTTTTGAAATCTCGTGGTCGCGGATGCGTTCGAGGGATTTGGCTTCGATCTGGCGGATGCGCTCGCGGGTGACGCCGAACTCTTTGCCGACTTCTTCGAGCGTATGCATGACGCCGTCATCGAGGCCGAAACGGAGGGATAAAATCTTCTGCTCCCGAGGAGTGAGCTCGTTGATGATGGTCATGAGCTGGTCGCGCAAAAGGCGGCGGGCCGCGGTTTGCGACGGGGAGAGCGTCTTGTCGTCCACGATAAAGTCGCCAAGGGCGGAATCTTCGTCGTCATCCCCCACCGGTGCCTCGAGCGAGACCGTGTCCTGTTCGATTTTCTCGATGAGGTGAACTTTTTCCACCTCGAGCTTCATCTCAGCGGCGATCTCTTCGGCCAGCGGCTCGCGGCCAAGATCCTGCAGCAGGCGGCGCTTGATCTGCTGGTATTTTGAAATGGTTTCCACCATGTGCACGGGGATGCGGATGGTGCGCGCCTGGTCCGCGAGCGCGCGCGTGATGGCCTGGCGGATCCACCATGTCGCGTAGGTGGAGAATTTATATCCCCGGCGATAGTCAAATTTTTCCACGGCTTTGAACAGGCCGATGTTTCCCTCCTGGATCAGATCGAGCAGGGTCAGGTGCGGCGAGCGACCCACATAGCGCTTGGCAATGGATACCACGAGCCGCAGGTTTGCCTGGGTGAGTTTTTTGCGTGCCTCTTCGTCCCCTTTCTCGATGCGCCTGGCAAGATCTTTTTCTTCTTCTCCGGTCAGCAGCGAGATTTTCCCGATCTCGCGCAAATACATCTGCACCGAATCCTGGCTCAACTGGTCGAAATCGTACGCCGCCTCCTTTTTCTTGTGTTTGGCCGAACCGTGGGGCGCAATCTCCGCAACGGCGTCTTCGATAAACTCTTTTGATTCGAGGATATCGACATTTTCTTTCTCAAGCCGCACATACAGGTCTTCCAGCAATAGGATGTCTTCTTCGATGTTTGGAAAATAATAAAGGATCTCGGAATAGGTCACAAAACCGCGCTCGCGTCCGCGTTTCAGGAGCGCCTGGATTTTTTGCTCCGCGGTTTCTTTTTCCTGCTGCGCCTTGGTGCGAGGCCGCGTTTCGGACCCGGGCATTTCGATCTTATTTCCCTTTGCGCGAACCCGCGGATTTCGTTTCTGCTTTGCTTTCGGCATTGGATGGCTGGTCCGCTTCCTTGATTGACTGCCTTTCTTTTTGGATAATTTTTGAGGCATGAGAAATAAAGTTATGCCGAAAGAGATTCTAATGTTTCTGAGACCGTGCGAAAATCTTGCAGAAGCGAGGTGACAACGGCACGATCTCCGATCTTTTCGGTCCGCTGGATTTCGGCGGTTAATTGCTGGAGCCGTTCTTTCAGCCATGACTTCCGAAGTTCCAATCTGCACAGGAGAAATTCTTCTTTCGGGCTCGTCGTACTTTGCTGGTCCATGATCTCGCTCTTGAAACGGAGCACCTCGACCGCGCTGGGTGTAAACATCCCGACATTCTCATCGGTGGAGGAAGCGGGAGCGGTCAATTGCCGGAACAGTTCTTGATGAGCTGCTATTGCAAACACTATATCCTGATTTCCCGACTCGCGCAACCGCTCTTCCTCGGTCAGGGTGCTGAGCAAGCTTAAATATCGCTCCTCGAGCATTTCACGCCTGGTCCGCGCCTTTGGCGCCGGAATCACGACGGAAGAAAAATTCTCATTCTGGCCGCCGTATTTTTTCCGATCAAGCTCCTTGACAACGGCTGTTTCCGGAACATCGAGCCGTCTTGAAAGCTCTCCGATCCAGTGCGCTTTTTCGACCTCGTTTCCGATCTCGGCAACGAGCGGGATCAGTACCGCGCCGATCGCTTTTTTCCCCGCGGCCGTTGCCGCATCCTGCTCGCGGAATACTTTTTCAAAATAAAATTCGACGACCGGTTTTGCATTTTTGACCGCCTCCCTCCATGCATCGGGATTTTCGCAGACCGTATCCGCAGGGTCTTTGCCCGAAGGGATGCGGATCACCAAACGTTCGAATTCAAACTGGGCTGCGAGCGCGAGCGAACGCTTAGTGGCCGACTCACCCGCGCTGTCCGTATCGAACGAGCAGATCACGCTATTGCAGAGCCGCTTAAGCAACGTAAGCTGCCGCCCAGTCAATGCCGTGCCCGAAACCGCAACGGTATTGGTAACCCCGGCCTGGTGCGACATCACGCAATCCATATATCCCTCCACGATGACCGCGCTATTTTGCGTCCTGATCTCCTGTTTTGCCTTGTCAAATCCGTAGAGCACCCGCGACTTATCATAAATCAACGTTTGCGGAGTGTTGATGTACTTGGCTTCGACGCGGTTTTCCTCTTTTGGTTTTTGTTTTAAACTTTCCGATTCGAAGATGCGCCCGCCGAATCCAATCACGCGCCCGTTCGCGTCTGTGATCGGAAACATGATTCTGCTGCGAAACCGGTCGTAATTTCTGCCGGAGCCATCCGAAGATTTGATCGCAAGCCCTGCCTTCTCAATGTCTTGGGCAGAAAACTTTCTCTGCGTCAGATTTTTCAGCAAAAAGTCCCAGCTCTCCGGCGCGTAGCCGATGCGGAACAGCCGGATCGTCTCGTCGGTTATGCCGCGCTCATGCATGTACGACTTTACCACAGGCGT
This sequence comes from Candidatus Sungiibacteriota bacterium, assembly GCA_016196115.1. Taxonomy (GTDB): domain Bacteria; phylum Patescibacteriota; class Minisyncoccia; order Sungbacterales; family HO2-52-23; genus JACQRW01. Next base: position 15,861 of record JACPYI010000032.1, on the reverse strand, counting down.
GAGCGAAAACGCGCGCTCGAAAATCTCGGTCGCCAAAGCGCAGATGTCATACAGCCGGTTGCGCTCGGAGCGGATCGCCGGATCCTCGCGCTTGAGCACTACATTAGCGCGCCCGGCAAGCAGCTTGAGCGCCTCGGGAAAATCCATCCCCTCGATCTCTGTGATAAACTTAAAAATATCCCCCCCTTTTCCGCATCCGAAGCAATGCCAAATCTGCCGCGAAGGCGTCACGAAAAACGAGGGCGTGCGCTCCCCATGAAACGGGCAATTCGCCTTATAATTGACGCCGGCCTTCTGCAGCTTCACATACGACTGCACGAGCTCCACAATATCAATACGCGCTTTGATTTCCTCGATCGGAGAGAGCATAAGAAGTGAGTGAGAGATTATATTATCACTGTCCGGAGTATATCAATTTTTAAAACAAAATCAAACTGCTACACAAGGCGCGTGGATACACTCTTGAGAAGTTGGGAATCATGCTCTGCGTCAGTCGCGAATTCGTCCGTCAAGTGGAGAAGGGGCTTGTCCCGCTAACTTTTTAACTGTAGTTCATGAGCATAGATACAAAAACCTAGATTCGTAAGTGGATCTGGTTTTTTAAATTTCTCGAGAATAAAAACCAACCCCCGCCGCTTGAACGGGGTGGTTTATCCGGTCAGGAGTAGCCAACTATTTATTCATGCCTCCGTCTTTGGCGCAATTCATGCACATTCCCGCTCCGTGCGAGCAGCATGTGCATTTGCTTTTCATCATTTTGGTGAGACCTGCCGCGATCACCAGGACCGGCCAGATGACCATGACGGCTCCCTGGGTAAGGATACTCAAGTTGCCGAGCAAAAAGACCAGGCCGAACACTGCCACGAGAAGCGAAAGCATTTTATGGCACATGCAGCCGCACATGCCGGATTTCATTGGTTCCATAGTACATAGTTTGAAAAAAATAATATATCCGACCTTTGGTGAGATTCTTCGCTACGTTCAGAATGACCTGAGTATAGCATCACTCATGCAAAAACAAAAGCGCCCCTGGTATGGGGGGCACCTTTATATTCACATGGATTTTCCCCAGCATGATCTGCTCGACTCCCATGGCAGCGTAGCAAACCTTCGGTACAGTTCCAAAGCGAACTGCTCGTTCCCTTCTTCGGTCATGAGATCGTACCGGAGTTTTTTTGCCTCTTCTTTCCAGACCGCGCTGTTGATCTGGTATTTTCCGATATCGGCACCGTGTACCTCGCCCCGCACTACGTTTCCTTTTTCGTCAAATTGTTTTCCGTCAGATTCGCACCGCGCAATCTCCTGCATGACCTGCGGTATTTCAGATGCCAGGCGAGTTGTCGCAACTCGATCGCCAAGCAGCGGATAGGACAGCCCGTATGCGGCTTCATGCGAGGTCGGAATCATATCGCGCCCTTGTTCGTGCGCAGTAGTGGGCAATGTAAGCGCCAATGCCGATACCAAAAGAATCAAGTATGTACTCATAAGCAAATGGCTTATTTCCAATCAAAAAACGCCTTTTCAGGCGCTCACACATCAATGCTAGCATAGGCAAGAAAAAAAGTCAAACCTGGAAAGTTTTCCACAGGGGGTCTCATTTATTCCTCCAGAGAACTAAAACGCTTGAGAAAGATCAGGAGTGCGATGGGGCCCACAAACCACCAGACATGGAAATCGGAATTTGCAAATACATTTTTGGTGAGCGGGGCAAGCGTCGCGATTTTTTCTTTTGGGAGGAAGCCGAGCAGGATATGGATCATAAGGCCAATCTGCGTGAAGCTCAAGAGAAAAATCTGCCACCATGCGCTTGGCCGGGCAAACCCGCGCGTACGGGTGCGGCCGAACATGAAGATCAGGAGAATAAACAATATGGCAAAAAGGCCGATCTGGAGAAAAAGAATATCCCTCAACTGGATCAGCGCGCCAAGCCGATCAACGGGAATGGCCGAAAATATTGCGAAGGTGACATAGGTATAGATGATGGCCGTGGCCGCCTTTTTCTTGCCGGTCGAGATACCGTAAAAAAACCCGATGGCGAGCAGCGCAAATACCAGCACCACGTCCCACGACGGATGCGACCACAGCGACTGCGCGGTCGCGGTGATATTTGAAAGGGAAATCGGTGTTGTTGTTGCTTGCGCAACTGCGGTTGTTGTCGCGTGTACGGGAAGCGCCATAAAAAGATAAGGTATACTTCGCCAGTATACCTTAAATCAATAAGATAAGACAATGTGGATATCCTCCGAATGGGCGAACGCTAACTACGCAAAGATGACTCGAAAAATCAATAATCCTCATGTCCCATGCCTCCCCCGGGCATTTTTTCTTCTTTTTTAGGGAGATCCGCGATCGTAACTTCGGTCGTGAGAAACATGGCAGCAACGGACACGGCATTTTCGAGCGCCGAGCGCGTGACCTTGACCGGATCAACGATCCCTTCTTTGATCATATCGGACACGATGCGGTTGTTGAGCGCGTCGTAGCCGGCATTGGGCTGCGGGGCCTTTGTGTCACTCATCCGGTTCGCAATCATGGTGTAGATCTCGCCGTCGAGTTTTCCGGCATTCATCGAAATCTGTCGGAGCGGCGAGGAAAGCGCGTCGTGGAAAATTCTCTGCGCGACGTCCCGTTCCGTTCCACCGAGGGCATCACGTCCCTTTTCCTCATTCATCTTGAGCGCGAGTTTAAAAAGCGCTATGCCGCCTCCGGCAACAATACCTTCCGCGATAGCCGCTTTGGTCGCCTTGACGGCGTCCTCGATCTTGAGTTTGATGTACTTCATCTCGGTCTCGGTCGCCGCGCCCACCTTGATGACCGCAACGCCGCCGGAGATTTTCGCGAGCCGCTCCTGCAATTTCTCTTTGTCGTATTCCGACGTGCTGCGCTCGACCGCGGCGCGGATCTGCCTGATCCGCTTCTCGATCTCCTCTTTCTTGCCTTTGCCCCCGACAATGGTCGTATTGTCCTTGTCCGCCACCACGCGCCGGCTGTGTCCGAGCATGGTAAGCTCGGTGCTCTCGAGTTTCAGGCCGACTTCTTCGGAAATCACCTTGCCGCCGGTCAGCACCGCGATATCCTCGAGCATCTCTTTGCGGCGGTCTCCGAATCCCGGCGCCTTGATCGCGAGCGCGTTGAATGCGCCGCGCAAACGGTTTACCACAAGCGTTGCCAGTGCCTCTCCGTCAATGTCCTCGGCAATGATCACGAGTTCTTTTTTGCCCGAGCGCGCGAGTTTTTCAAGCAAGGGCAGAATGTCCTGAATGGAAGAAATTTTCTTGTCCGTAATAAGAATATTTGGATCCTCCATCACCGATTCCATGCGTTCAGTATTGGTCACCATATACGGCGACACATATCCGCGGTCAAATTCCATTCCTTCCACGATCTCTTTCTCAATGCCGATCCCCTGCGATTCCTCCACCGTGACCGCGCCGTCCTTGCCGACCTTCTCGATCACATCGGCAATGGTCTCGCCCCACTCGCGCGACTCGGCCGCAATAGTCGCCACTTGGATGGTCTCCTCGTGCGACTTGATCGGCTTTGCCGTTTTTTTGAGTTCTTCCACCAGACGCTCTTTTTCTTTCTCAAGCGCCTCGCGCAAACCCACCACGTTGACGCCCGCAGTCACGTACCGCATACCTGCGTGTATCAGCGCCTCGGCCAAGATGACTGCGGTCGTGGTCCCGTCTCCAGCCACGTCGTCGGTCTTGGACGCGACTTCCTTCACCAGCGCTGCGCCCATATTCTCAAATTTGTCCTCGAGATCGATCTCTTTTGCGATGGTCACGCCGTCGTTGGTCACCTGCGGCGCGCCGTAGCTTTTCTCGATAATCACGTTCCGCCCGGCCGGACCCAGCGTGATTTTCACCGCGCCTGCCAACTGCGCCACTCCGCGCATCATGGCCGCCCGCGCCTTTTCGTCGTATAAGATTTGTTTAGCCATAAGATTTTTTTGCTTATTTCAAAATTGCCAAAATATCTTCTTCCCGCGCGATCAGATATTCCGTTCCGTCGACCTTAAATTCATTCGGACCGTATTTGGAAAACAAAACGATGTCGCCTTTTTTTACGCTCACCGGCGCCCGTTTCCCGTCCTCCAGCAGTTTGCCCGGTCCTACGGCAACCACGGTTCCCTGCTCCGGCCGCTCCTTGTCCGCGGTTTCCGGCAGATACAGCCCCGACTTCAATTTGCCGCCCTTCTCCTTGGTCGGCTCAATAACCACCCGATCCCCCAATGGATTGATATTCATGTAAGCTAGAAATCAGCCATCAGAGATTAGCCATTAGTAAATTAAAATTCACTAAACACTACCCTCTAACGCCTAAACACTATTTTAGCACTCTCGACCCATGACTGCTAATATTGTACTCATCCAGAAAAACTTGTCAACCCGTTGACGAACCTTTCTCAATCATGTTCCCATTTTAATTTAAATCAACAAATAACACACGATCGTGGTTCATTTGTTGATTTAAATTAGCCAACTGGTTATACTGAACGTCATGCGTGAGAACTCAATAACTTATGCGGTACTTGAATGGCTGGCAGAATTAGGTATAGGCACATTAGACGCGTTTCTTCCGAAAAACTATCCGGAGGCAGTTCTATGGCGGCCGTTGTTTGGCCTTGATCGGAAGAAAAAAATCAAGAAACAAACGATTTCAACTATGCTCTGGCGGTTGCAGCAGCAAGGACTCGTGGAACGGATCGGCGCAAAAAAGACCGCGCAATGGCGCGTAACCCCAAAAGGTACAACAATGCTTGGGCAAAAGGCGTCTCGTCCCAAATTGAGCGAACCCGATGGGATCATGCGGCTCGTAATTTTCGACATCCCCGAATACGAGCGGCGTAAACGCGATGTGATCCGCGCGGAATTGGTCGGATGCAGATTCCAGCAACTCCAGAAAAGCGTGTGGATCGGCCACTGCCCGCTCCCCCAAGATTTCATAACTCTCATAGACACATTGGAACTCAACGGCAAAATCCATATATTCAGCGTGCGAGATCAGGGAACCATCGGACAAATGAAGGCAATAAAATAAATCAACAAATGAAACACGATCGTTTGTCATTTGCTGATTTAAATTTTTGAGAGAAAACAAAAAGGAGTTTTTCTAATGAGGACTCCTTAAACCTCGATAAAATTATGGGACTTACCATCCATGCGCGACAAACTCGGGAAGTTGATGTGTTGCACACCATTCGTTGCATTCGTGCCACGGGCTCCCATCAAGATGCCAATACACATGCCAAAATTCACTCATATGCTGATATTCCTCTGTCCAGTAGTAAAACACATGATGTGGACGGTCGGGATAACGCTCTTCGCTAATAATCAATGGTGCCCCAACGATCATTTTTGCTTCCCAGAAGATGGATTCTTTTTGGGCATTAAGTAACCCACCTAACAAAGGAAACCGACCTGTCGCGTGTAGTCCTCTACGGTTTTCATCCTTAAGTTCCTGTAGTTTCTCTGCCCATGTCTGCGGACGGTTTTGCAGATATTCCATCAATTCTTTCATCTACTCGTCCTTTCTTGTAAATGTTCTCAAATGATGAAATCATCATAGCATACTATCTACTTCTTATCAACCACTGCCCCGTATACGATTTCTTTATCTTCGCCACGTCCGCGGGAGTGCCCTCCGCGATTACCTTGCCTCCTTTTTCGCCGCCCTCGGGGCCGAGGTCTATGATCCAGTCGGCATTCCGCAGCACATCGAGATTGTGCTCGATCACGAGGACAGAGTTGCCTTTCTCGACGAGCGCGGACAGGACCTCGAGGAGTTTGCGGACGTCGTCGAAGTGGAGGCCGGTGGTGGGTTCGTCGAGGATGTAGAGCGTATCGCCGGTGTCGCGGCGCGAGAGTTCGGTAGCAAGCTTGACGCGCTGGGCCTCGCCGCCGGAGAGAGTAGGGGCGGGCTGGCCAAGCTTCATGTAGCCGAGGCCCACGTCGCACAGTACCTTGAGCTTCATCGCGATGGACGGGATCGGCTCAAAAAACGCGTACGCTTCTTCAACGGAGAGATCAAGCACTTGGGAAATATTTTTTCCCTGGTATTCGATCTCCAGCGCTTCGCGGTTGTATCGTTTGCCGCGGCACTCCTCGCACTCGACGTATACGTCCGGCAAAAAATACATCTCGATTTTTTTTACGCCCTGCCCTTCGCATTGCTCGCACCTGCCGCCTTTTACGTTGAAGCTGAACCGGCCCGGCCCGTACCCGCGTGTCCGCGCCTCAAGCGTGGCGCTGAAAAGCGATCTGATATAACCGAATGCGCCGGTGTAGGTTGCCGGGTTTGACCGCGGCGTGCGGCCGATCGGCGACTGATCCACCACGACCGCTTTGTTTATGTGCTCGATGCCAAGTATCTCCTCGTGCTTGCCAGGAAAAAGATGCGCGCCATGGAGTTTGGCGAGAAGGGCTTTTGCTAAAATATCATTCACGAGCGAGGATTTGCCCGACCCGGAAACTCCTGATACGCACACGAATTTTCCAAGAGGAATTTTTACGTCAATGTTTTTCAAATTGTGTTCGGTGGCTCCGCGAATAATCAGATAATGCGAATTCCGCGAATCTTCATGCGAATACTGCAAATTTTTCTTTGCGGCATTCGCATATATTTGCAGATTCGCATTATTTTTTTGAACCCTTATTTTTTTTCTTCCGGACAAATACTCTCCGGTGAGCGTTTTTGCTTTTAAAATTTCTTTGGGCGTTCCGGAAAAAAGCACGCGCCCGCCGTGCTTGCCCGCGCCCGGGCCGATGTCGATAATCCAGTCGGCCGCCAGCATGGTTTCGGTGTCGTGCTCGACTACCATCACGGTATTGCCCAGATCGCGTAGCTCCTTCAATGTCTGAATCAATCGGCTGTGATCGCGCGGATGCAGGCCGATGCTTGGCTCGTCGAGAATGTACAAAATACCGGTGAGTTTTGATCCGATCTGCGTGGCAAGCTGTATGCGCTGCGCCTCGCCCCCCGCGAGCGTGGTGGATTCGCGCGCGAGCGTCAGGTAATCCAGCCCCACGTTCATGAGAAATTCCAGCCGCTCGCTGATTTCTTTGACCAGCGGAGTCGCGATCTGCTTTTCGCTTGTGGCGAGTTGCCGCAGCATGCCCGCAAAAAATAAACTGTTCTTGCCGATGGTGTGCTCGCTGATCGAGGCGATATTTTTATCGCCGATCTTTACGCCAAGCGCCTCAGGCCGCAAACGCTTGCCGCCACACGATGGACACGATTGGATCACCATGTATTTCTCGATCTCGGCACGGGTAAATTCCGAGTCCGTTTCCTTCCACCGGCGCTTGAGATTCGGAATTACGCCTTCGAATCCTCCGCCGGTTTGCGCGGTGTGCTTCGGATACCTGATTTCCGGCTTGTCCGCTGAATCCTTGGTGTCTGAGTGATCCTTGGCAAAAGCGGATTCGCCATAGAGAATCAGGCCTACGATATTGGAAGGAAGTTTTGCAACAGGAGTCGAAAGAGAGAATTTATATCGGGTCGCGAGATCGTCGAGAATCCACCAATACCAGCTCTGCCTTCCCACCCGGTGAGACGCCGACGCCCACGGCCGGATCGCGCCCTCAGCAATGCTCAAGTTTCTGTTCGGAAGCACAAGCTCCGGATTTACTTCAAGCATCGAGCCCAATCCGGTACATGTCTGGCACGCCCCGTACGGACTGTTAAAACTGAACAGACGCGGCTCCACTTCCGGCAGATTGATGCCGCAGCCGACACACGCAAAGTGTTCGGAAAAAAGCATATCGGATGATTCCTGATTTACCACAATAAAACCCTTCCCTATGTTAAGTCCCGTCTCCACCGAATCCCTGATGCGGCTCGATTCTATATCTTTCCCCTTTCTGAATCTGTCCACAACCACTTCGATCGAGTGCTTCTTTTTCTTGTCGAGCAAAACCGAACGCGCGTCCGCGATCCGATACACGGTCCCGTTCATCCGTACGCGCAAAAACCCGGCGCGCTCAAGCTCGTCGAGGATCGAGCGGTGCTCTCCCTTTTTCCCGCTTACAAGCGGCGCCAGGATCAGTATCTCGCGTCCGGCTGGTAATTTCCTGATTGCATCCACGATCTGCTCAACGGTCTGCCTGCCCACAAGCTTGCCGCAATTCGGGCAGTGCGGCTTGCCGATGCGCGCGAACAAAATCCGGAGATAATCGTAAATCTCCGTAATGGTCCCAACAGTGGAGCGCGGGTTGCGCGAGATAGATTTCTGGTCAATCGAGATCGCCGGAGACAATCCGTCAATCGAGTCCACGTCCGGCTTGTCCTTGACCCCCAAGAATTGCCGCGCGTACGAGGACAGTGACTCCACAAACCTGTGCTCGGCCTCGGCGTACAGCGTGTCAAATGCGAGCGACGATTTCCCAGACCCCGAAAGCCCGGTGATCACCACGAGCTTGTTTTTCGGAATCTCAACATCAATATTCTTGAGATTATGGACACGAGCACCGCGCACGCTAATTACGTCTCGAGAAAGTGATTTTATTTTGTCTGATTTCTTTGCCATAATCAAAACAGTATATCCGATTTTGAGATAAAAATCAAAGCACCACACCTGTCAACTGCAGCAAAATATGCTACAATAGTTACAATGCAAACTATAAAAGACCGATCACAAAAAGCTCCGCACACCCCCGGCGTGTACATCTTCCGTACCGGGAAGACAGCGGTGTATGTGGGTAAGGCAGCCGATATTTACAAACGGCTGAGTTCGTATTTCCGGAAAAACGTTTCGGCGAAGACGCGGCAGATGGTCGCGGAGGCAACCTCGCTTGAATGGATCGAAACCCCGTCGGAGATCGAGGCGTTGATCAAAGAGGCGGAGATGATCAAGGCGCATCTGCCGAAATTTAACTTGGCTCTGCGCGACGACAAGAATTATTTTTATGTGGCGGTCACATGCGAGCAATTTCCGAGAATATTTCTGACGCATCAGCTACAGCGCAACCGTATTGGCAGAATCAAATTGAATAAAGGCGTGGGCGCGAATTACATCGGACCTTTCACGAGCGGACCGGCGCTCAAGGAAGTCCTGGCGTTGCTACGCCGCGCGTTTCCCTACTGCACCTGCACGCAATTGCACAAGCGGCCCTGCCTGAACAGCCAAATCGAGAAGTGCCTCGGTTTTTGCTGCATAGACACGAAACACATAATACAGGACACGAATCACAAAGAATACGGAGAAAATATAAAAAATATTGTTGCGATCCTGACGGGCAAAAAGAAAAAACTTCTGATAGAATTTAAACGGCAGATGCGGGAGGCGGCGAAAAAACAGGATTTTGAAAAAGCGGCGCTCTTTCGAAATCAGATGGTGAGCATCGAGAACATCTTCGGGCATCGGCCGTTGACGCATCGGAGATATGTTCACCAAAGACATGGGCGTGACTGGCAAAAAATCGAACGCGTAATCAAGACACTGCTGGTAACAGCATCTCCGATCAGCCGCGTCGAGGGGTACGACATCTCGAACATCTCCGGCACCGAGGCAACCGGCTCCATGGTGGTTTTTATCAACGGCAAACCGGAGAAATCGGCATACCGCATGTTTCGCATCAAGACCGTTGACCAGCCCAACGACGTTGCCATGCATCGCGAGGTCATGGCTAGGCGTCTCGCGCACGTGAAGGACTGGGGCGCGCCGGACCTGCTGGTGATTGACGGCGGCAAGCCGCAGCTCAACGCCATACGAAGCGTGCTGCGCCCGGGACACGAGACCATCCGTCTTGCGGCGCTTGCCAAACGCGAGGAAGAGCTTTTCATCGAAGGGAAAAACACTCCCCAGCGGCTCGACTCGCTCCCGCCGGACGTGAAATTATTTTTCCAGCACGTGCGCGACGAATCGCACCGATTCGCCAAAAAATACCACCATAAATTGCGGAAGATGATTTATCGCGCTCATCATAGTAACACATCTGCTCTATAAACACCACCGTCCCGGTCCGTTACTAAGCAAAAAAGACGGCCGTCCAAAATGCTTAGTGATTTCTTCCGCACTGAAATAAGCATGACAAAACCGAAAAAAATAAAATCCGAGACGCGCTCGGTAAAAAAGAAAAGACGCCGCTACCCGATGTCGGGCAGAAGCGTTTTTACGATTGCGAACATTAAGAAAAATTAAAACCCTTCTTTTTTCAGATCCTCTGCAAGCCCTTTTACTTTTCTGCTTGCCTTGCGCGGCACCTCCACCTTTACTTCCACCAGCAAATCCCCCCTTCCATAGCTGGACGGATGGTACGCGCCTTTGCCCCGCACTTTCAGAATGTCGCCGGCTTGCGTTCCTTCCGGGACTTTCAGCTTAATTGCCCCGTCAATGGCATGCACTTCAACCGAGTCACCAAGAATCGCCTGCGAAAGCTTGATCGGCAGCTGCATGATAATGTCTTCCCCCTGGCGCCGGAATACCTTGTGCGGGAGTACGTGCACGTGCGCATAGAGATCCCCGGCAACGCCGCCTGCAAGTGACGCTTCCCCCTTGCCGGTGATCTTGAGAATCTCTCCGTCCCGGATGCCGCGCGGCACGAAAATCTCAAGCTGCTCGACGCGCTGCTCTACTCCTTTACCGCGGCACTGCTGGCAAACCGTTTCGGGACGCGTGCCTGCGCCCAAACACTCCGGACAGGTTGAGACCTGCGTAAATGATCCGAGGAACGTACGCTGGTTTTTTTGCACATTGCCTTTTCCCTGGCATGTGGCGCATGTTTTCGTTTTTGATCCTGGCTCGCCGCCCGACCCGTTGCACCGCGTACAGCGCGAAAGTTTGCCAAGCTCGATGTCTTTTTTTACGCTAAGGATGGATTCTTCAAACGGGATCTCGAGATCGATTTGTATGTCTTTTCCTTTGCGCTCATGAGTACGCGCCCGGCCCCCACCGCCGAATCCCATGCCCAGGAAGTCCTCGAAAATATCAGAGAAGTCAAAATCTCCACCGCCATTTGGACCCTGCTCGCCGAAATCAACTCGGAAACCGCCGGGCCACTGAAACCCCCCGGAATGCTGATCGCCTCCGCGTCCCGCCGCCTCAAACACTGATCCAAACTGGTCGTATTGCGAGCGCTTCTGGTCGTCCGAGAGTATCTGGTACGCCTCGCTGATCTCTTTGAATCGCGCCTCGTCGCCGCCCTTGTCCGGGTGGTATTGGTGCGCGAGTTTGCGGTATGCTTTTTTGATTTCGTCTTTGGACGAGTTTCGCGCGATTCCGAGCATTTTGTAATAATCTTTTGCCATAATTATTTAGAGCGCAAATCGCTCAACTTCGATCTGCTCTTTCTGCTTTTTTACCACTTTAGCAAGAACGAGCGCCTTCATCAAGAGCATGACAAAGCCGACTGTGATCAGACGGAATACGACCGCGATAGTGCGGAATGCAAAGAAAAAAGCAACTGCCGCGACAAGAGGAAGATACCGGTTGTATGCCCCGGCAATATCTTTGATCTTTGCAGTGGCGGCATTGGCAAAAGCCGTGCCGATTTTTTCCCCTTCCGCAAGATGGATGCCGTAATTCTTGGCAAACTCCTCGCGCTGGGACGCAACCAGCCGGCTCAATTCCTGTCTCGGGATTTTCTCGAACGAAATTCCCTGCGATCGCAGTTGAGCGCGAACCAGCTCGGTCATCACCTCATTTACGGTTTGCTCCGGCCGGATCGGCGGCAATCCCGTGGCTCCCTGGATCGTGCCGGAAAACGTCCGCAATGTAACATCAAACAGCGACTGCGGGAAAAACAGAGCAAACGCCTTCTGCTCGTCGATCCTGTTCAGGTAAAAGAGCGAGATCACGAGTGCGGCCGCAGTAAAATAGAGTCCGAGTCCTGATTTAAGAAATCGCGGGATCCGATAGCGCAAGGAATTCTCCATTTCTTTTTGTACTGCCGATGCGGCGAGCCATACCAGTGAAGCCGCCAGGACAACCGCACCAAGCACGATACCGGAAGCAGAAACGCTGAATAGAAAAGGAGGTATTGCGGCAAGAATCGCCGTACCTGCCAGGAGCGTTTTGTGTTTAACCAGCAGCGCGGTGAGCGAGAAAACAGACGCGGCACAGATCAACAGCAGCATCGGAACGATCAAATCGCGGTACTGGGTCCAGTCCCCTTGCATGATCACGGGCATTGCCCGGTCCCACAGCAAAAACGCGATAATATGCAAGAACAAAAAAACGGTACAAAGCGCAATTTCTTTTCCGGAACCTGAGGACGGGTTCATGGTTTCCAGTATAGCACAAGATGAGAAAGAGCAAAAAACCGTCTGGGATTATGGTTGGTCCGGACTTTCTTGCTGCGGCGGGTTTTGCTCAGGCTGCTGCGGCTGTTCCGGAGCCGGATTGTCTTTATACATGGCCTCGCCTATCTTCTGCAACGAGAGCGACAATTCTTCCAAAGCGTGTTTGATCGCGTCAGTATCCGTGCCGTCTTTTACGCCCTGTACCGCTGCAATCTTTCCCTCGATTTCGGTTCGTACATCCGCGGGTACCTTGTCGCCCGCGTCGCGCAGCGCTTTTTCCGCAGTGTAGACGAGCGTATCCGCCGTATTGCGCATATCGGCCTGCTCGCGCTTCTGCTTGTCCTCTTCCGCGTGCAGCTCCGCATCCTTTTTCATTTTCTCGATCTCGTCTTTAGAGAGCGAAGTTGAGGCCTCGATTTTGACCGACTGCTCCTTGTTGGTTTTTTTCTCTTTTGCCTTTACCGACAAGACGCCGTTTGCGTCTATATCAAACGCCACCTCCACCTGCGGCATGCCGCGGGGCGAGGGCGGGATTCCATCAAGGATAAACCGCGCGAGGATTTTATTGTCCGATGCCATCTCACGCTCTCCCTGCAACACCACGATCTCGACCGAGGTCTGGTTGTCCGCGGCCGTGGAAAATGTCTGGCTGCGCGAAGTCGGCACCGTGGTGTTCTTCTCGATCACTTTGGTCATCACGCCTCCGAGCGTCTCGATCCCGAGGGACAAGGGCGTTACGTCAAGCAGCAGCACATCTTTGACGTCGCCTTGCATGACACCGCCTTGTACCGCGGCCCCAAGCGCCACCACCTCATCCGGATTAATGGTCCGATTCGGCTCTTTGCCAAACAACGTCTTTACTTTTTCCACAATCGCGGGCATGCGCGTCTGTCCGCCCACGAGCACGATCTCGTCTATGCTCCCCAGTTCGAATCCAGCATCCTTGACGACTTGCCTGGTAATATCGATCGATTTTGTGATCATGTCGGCCACGATCTCTTCCAGTTTTGCACGGCTGAATTTCATGACCAAGTGTTTCGGTCCGGAGGCGTCCGACGTGATGAACGGCAGATTGATCTCGGTCTCCGGCGTGGTTGAAAGTTCGTGCTTTGCTTTTTCCGCGGCCTCTTTCAGTCGCTGCAACGCAAGCGTATCTTTAGAAATATCGATTGCCTGCTCTTTTTTGTATTCATCCACGATCCAGCTGATAATGCGCTGATCAAAATCGTCGCCGCCAAGGTGCGTGTCGCCGCCAACCGCTTTTACCTCGACCGTATCTGCGCTTACCTCAAGCACCGACAGATCAAACGTGCCGCCGCCAAAATCATACACCACGACCTTCTCGTCCTTCTTTTTATTAAACCCGTACGCGAGCGCCGCAGCAGTCGGTTCATTTAAGATTCTGCTGTTTGCTTTAAACCCGGCAATTTCAGCCGCCGCTTGCGTTGCCTTGCGCTGTGCATCGTCAAAGTATGCCGGCACCGTAATGATTGCTTCCTCGATTTTCTGTCCGAGTTTTTCTTCCGCATCAACCTTCATCTTCTGCAGCACCATAGCCGAGATTTCCTCCGGCCGCATCCACTTTTCGCCAAGCTTAATTTCAACGCCCCCATTGATGCTTTCTTTCATCTCATACGGCAGCAATGTCTTGTCGCGCTGCACTTCCGCGTCGCTGAATTTGCGCCCGATCAGCCGCTTTACGGAGTAGAGCGTATTTTTCGGGTTGGTCACTGCCTGGCGCTTTGCCAAAAGCCCCACCAGTCGGTCTCCGGATTTCGACAGCGCTACCATCGAAGGCGTGGTTCGGTTCCCCTCCTTATTCTCCACGATCTTCGGCTCTCCGGCCTCGATCACCGCCATAGCCGAATTCGTCGTTCCCAAATCAATCCCGAGTATTTTTGTCATAATGTTTTGTTAATCATTCTTAAATATTTTATCATTTTGCCAGCCGGACTCGTACCGGTCTGATCACCCGTCCGGCAAGCGTGTACCCTTTCTGTACTTCCTCCGCAACCGTGCCCGCCAGCTTATCCGACTCGACTTCGCCGACGGATTCGTGTTTTTCAGGATTAAATGCATCGCCCGGCATGACCTCAATCTGCGCCACTCCCCTTTTCTTAAACGCGTCAGTGAGTTGCGACCGTATCATGAGTACGCCTTGCTCAATCTGGTTTTGCTGTCCGCCTTTGGCGGAGAAACTCTGAAGCGCCAGATCAAAACTGTCCAGCACCGGCAGCAGATCGCTCAACATACTTTGCGTAATAAAACGCCCCAGATCTTCCAGCCGTTTCCCCTCGTCTTTTTTGTAATTCACCGCATCGGCCTGCGCTCGCTGCCATCCGTCAAGGTATGCTTTTTTCTCATCCTCACACACGCGCAGCTTTTCGCGCATCTTTTTCACAGCATTATCTTCGTCAAGCAAATCAATTTCCTCCTGACCGGCCTGCTCGGCTAGAGACAAGTCGTCCTCCAGCAGCTCCATATCTTCGTTGTCTTTTGTCATATCTTGATCCATAGAAACTGTCATTCCCGACCTGATCGGGAATCCAGTTTCATATCTACTGAATTCCCGCTTTCGCGGGAATGACACCAAAAGGTAAAAATTTTTACTCTCTTTCCTGAATGCACCTCAACAGCGAAATCGTCCGCTCGTAATCCATCCGTTTGGGGCCGATCACGGTGAGAAACCCGTCAAATCCCGCCGGATGACGCCACGAAGAAAGAATCATGGCGTGACCTCTGCCCTGGGCAAGCGGGTTCTCTTTGCCGATAAATACTGCCACTTCGCTCGGGTTGCGAGTTTCGCGGCATAAACTGCGCGATATATCGTCCAATGTATCGATCAGCCGGCCGAAATCTTCAAGGTACGCGCTATCCTGAAATTCCGGCTCTTTTAAAATCCGCGAAAAACCCACGTCATAAAACAGCTCGTCATCAAACAATCCTGCTGCGGCAAAAGACCCGGTCATACGCGAGATGGTCCGGCTGAATTCTTTCACGAATACGTCCTCATCATCCGAGCCGGCAAATAATTCTTTGATCTTTGCGCGTTCCCTGCCGGTCAGCTCGCCGTTTTCATCCGTCAGATGATCCACAAAAAACCGATACCCTTTGTCAGTCGGCATTCTGCCGCTGGACGTATACGGCTGCTCAAGATAGCCGAGTTCGTCCAACGCCAGCATCTCGTTGCGGATGGTTGCAGATCCCACGCCCAAACCCCGTTCCCGCGCAATAGTTTGCGATGTCACGGGCCGTGCTGTCGCTACATACTCCCGCACGATCGCGCCCAAAATCGCCTGTCGTCTCTCGCCTAACTGCATATGCGCCTACTCTACTCCAATTAGCACTCTCCTGTCAAGAGTGCTAAAATCGAAAAGGTAATTTTTTAGCGCGCCTCGGGAGAAGCGCGCATGGATTGGGGATGTTGAGAAGTTACTTTTCTGGTCGCTTCTCGACGATAATTACATGAGCATATTCGGGTTAATTAAGCTAATTCTGTGGGCTGTTCATTACAATTAAGTTAGGAAAATTAAGCTCGTTTCTTTGTTTTTGTCCTGTATTCTCTGTGTATGGAAACACGACACGGAGAAATTGGGTGTTCGCACCCTGTGGTACATG
>JACPYI010000027.1 GCA_016196115.1 Candidatus Sungiibacteriota bacterium | reverse complement strand
ATGCGTGAGTCGTCCATATTGAGATACATCATTCCTCAAGTATGACGGCTCGCGCTTCAACGCAGGAAGAGCTTCAATTTCAGGCTCATTCTGCGTTGGAATAGGGTTCATTTCAGGCTCATGTTGTATTGGATAAGACTGCCAGAATCCACCATTTTGTCGTCCTAAATCGATATGATTGGAATCACGACCCATTCTGTCCCAATCAGAGGGTTTCAAACACAAGTGAATGAACGGCACGGTTTGTACCGTACCTTTATTGTACATGGCGGAGACTACAACAAAATCAAAACCCACTAGTGGTTGCATGGCATCTCTCCTTAGTACGACCACTAATGAGCTTGCTACGACAGCATCCCCTTTGCCTGGGACGTTGTTTTTTTAGGTGTTCCATGGTACATTGCACCAAGAATAAAGGACTTTAACAAGGATACGGAGGAGAAAGCCATACAAGAGACCTTAGCCAATTCGATTTTTTTGGTTCTCCTGACGACAATCTGATACGAGACACAGAAGCTTATTTCGCGCAATTGCCGGAAAACTCTCCGGAAGCGAATCGCGTCATCGCTCACCTTACTGCAAGAATCGCCAAAAGGACAGTTGACGATTTTCGTGCAGATTCTGCATGGGTTATGCTGCGGATCTCGACTCCGAATAGGGCTTTTGACATACCGAGATGGCATCCTGACGGTAATTATTTCACCCCTACGGAAGAAAGAAATTACAAATTTGTCACGACGCTCAAGGGCACCAAAACCCGGTTTGCCAGAGCAACTGATCCTGCAAAATTTTTAGAACTTCTGACATCTCAAAGTATTCATGGACATCATAACAACATGCAAGTCCGGAGAGAGCTTGATGCTGTCGTGCAAGAGTTTGACCCATATCAGAAAGGCGATGGAGTGTATTATTTAATTGGCCACCCTGACGCAATCATACATTCCGAGCCAGTTATGAACAAACCAAGAATATTTTTATCAGTGGTACCGGGGTCAGCAGCACAAATCAACGAGTGGAGAAACAGGTAGGGCAATAGCCCTGCTTTTTCATTACTGTGCTCATGCGCATTGGATCACAATCAAAAACCTCCCAATGTCAGGAGGTTTTTGATGTAGTGCCGAATGCGTGAAATTATTTTACCGCTTCTTTGAGAGCTTTGCCTGCGCGGAACTTCGGGGTGGTGGTGGCTTTGATTTGGAGTTTTTCTCCGGTACGCGGGTTTACGCCCATGCGCGCTTCTCGTTTCTTGGCCAGAAACACGCCGAATCCGGCGATGCTTGCCTCTTCTCCTTTGGCGAGCGTCTGGGTGATGGTATCAAACACCATGTCCACCGCGTCTTCCGCCATTTTTTTGGTAATGTCGAGCTTTGCGCTTACCATTTCCACAATGCCTGCTTTGTTCATAGAAAAATATGAGAAATTTTGATCTTTACTCGACCTTTAAGAAATTTTCCTCATCTGTCATTCCCGCTAAAGCGGGAATCCAGTATTCATGCTTTATCCCGTGTCTCTGGATTCCCGATCAAGCCGGGAATGACAGGAAAGATACCGTATAGAGTATACCAATTCTGGCTTAAAATGTGAAATATCGTTATCCACATGCCTTTTTTACCTTGCGTATTCGATCGCACGCATCTCGCGGATCACCATCACGCGGATCTCGCCCGGAAATTTCAGTTCGCTTTCAACCTGTAAGGCAATTTCGCGCGCAAGCCCGTATGCTTCGGCATCGGTTACTTTTTCCGGAGAGACAAAGATGCGGATTTCGCGGCCTGCCGAGATCGCGTACGCTTTTTCCACGGCCGGAAACGCGGTTGCGATACGCTCCAGATCTTCAAGTCGTTTGAGATAATTTTCAAGCGAATCGCGCCGCGCGCCCGGGCGGGACGCCGAGATCGCATCAACGGTCTGCACGATGATGGACTCGACGGTCTCGTACGGATACTCCTCGTGGTGCGACTGCATGGCCTGGATCACGCGGACATCCATGTTGAATTTCTGCAAAATGCGCCGGCCGATCTCAACATGCGTGCCGGTTACTTCATGATCAACGGCCTTGCCGATATCGTGCAGCAATGCGCCTTTTTTGGCGGTGGCCACGTCGGCGCCAAGCTCGGCTGCCAGCATGCCGGCAAGATGCGTCATTTCAATGGAGTGCTGGAGCACGTTTTGGCCATAGCTCGTGCGGAATTTCAGCCGTCCGAGCAACAAGGACAGGCGGGGATCAAGATCAAAGATGCCGACCTCGTATGCGGCCTGTTCTCCGGCCTCGCGAATCTGTTTTTCGATCTCCTCCCGGGCCTTGTCTACGGTTTCCTCAATGCGCGCGGGCTGGATCCTGCCGTCCTGCACGAGTTTTTCAAGCGCTATCTTGGCAATGTGCCTGCGCACCGGATCAAACGCGGAGATCACGATGGATCCGGGCGTATCATCAACAATAATTTCAACGCCTGCGGCGCGTTCCAGCGCTTTGATATTACGCCCCTCCCGACCGATGATCTTGCCCTTGAGATCATCCGAAGGAATGCCCACGGTCGTGGTGGTAACGTCAGAAGTGGTAACGCTCGCAAGACGTTGGATCAGCGTTGCCAGAATATTTTTTGCGCGCCGCTCCAGATCTTCAAAGCCCTGGATTTCAAGCTTTTTGATGCGCACCATCATGTCTTCGGCATGATCCCGCTCAATAGCGATCAGCACCTGGGCAAGCGCTTCTTCTTTGGTCATGCCGGAGATGCGCTCAAGCTCTTTGCCCACGCGCTCGCGCACCTGCTCAACTTCGGCCTTGACGGCCTTGACGCGCTCAATGCGCTCTTCTACTTCTTTCTCGCGCTTGTCAAACTCGCTCGCGCGCCGGTCAATCCCGGTCTCGCGCTCAATAAGGCGTTCATCAAGCCGCCGCACTTGTGTAAGGCGCTCCCGTTCCTCTTGCTTTGCTTCATCAAGCACCTTGGCTGCTTTTTCTTTCGCGTCAAGCAGCGTCTCCTTTGCCTCGGCCCGCGAATCCTCAATCAATCTGCGCAACTTGGCCTCGATGGACGACTTGCGCTGCTGCGCCACCAACTGGCGGATCAGATATCCCAGACCAATTCCGGCCCCAAAAAGCACTATTCCACCAATACCGACCAACAAATAATACATGTTCATAAGTACCTGCGCGAGCATACGGAAAACCAGCACGATACGTTCCGTTCATGATTCCTCCGGTGTCTATCCTTGTAAATTTCTCCTGCATACGCGTATAGTATATCAATTTACCTAATGCTCGGGAATTAAATTATCGAATTAGACCAATGCCAGCATAGCAGTATGGGGCGTGATTGTCAAAGAGAAGCATGATCTTCCTGTTGATAAGTAACTCTTGACACAAACATATATTTCTATTATATTAGAAACGAACCGTTAAAATTGAGTTAAAAATCGAAACATATGCGAAAAAAAGATGTACTTTGGCGAGAAATTCTCTTTCAGGCCCGGCAGAATAAAAAAATCACATTTACACAAAAGGAGCTTGCGAAATCCTTCGGTTTTTCATTGAGCACGGTTTTTAACGCGCTGAAAGTCCCGCGAGAAGCAAGCATTATTACGGTGAGCGGGAGAAACTTTCGGCTTGAATCCTACGAAAAGCTTTTATATCTCTGGGCTTCCCATCGGGTCATGCGCAAAGACATATTTTTTCAAGAATATGTGGAGCAAGACGCCAAAAAGATAGAATCGCTCATGCCGCCGTTTGTTGAGTTTGGGCTGTATAGCGCTTTCTCATCATTGCATCAGCCAAGCCCGGCGGATTATGACCATGTCTATGTCTATATGGAAGATGCCCGTGCTCCCGAAGTGTTGACGCGCCTTCCGCTCATAGAGAAAGGAAAAATGGCCCCTAATCTTTTTTTCATAAAAAAAGACCCGTGGTGGACGCGATACGGGAAACTCTTGCCGGAGCAGTTATTTGTAGATATATGGAATGCGCCGGAATGGTATGCAAAAGATTTTCTTAAAGTCCTTGCGCAGCAATTATTCCTATAACAATATCATAATGGCCGAGCAATTTTGGCACGATCGCATTACCGACCTATCATTCGCCTTCGTACAGCATCTCCGCTCACAATTTACGTTTGTCCTTATCGGCGGATGGGCGGTTTATCTGTATACGAAAACGCTGAAGTCCAAGGATATTGACATCATCGTTGATTTTGATGAGTTGGGAAAGATGCGGGAAAGGTTTTTATTGGTTAAAAATGACCGGTTACAGAAATACGAAATCAAAGGAGAGGGTTTTGATGTGGATATCTACGTTCCGCACTGGTCATTTGTCGGATTGCCCGCGGATTTTGTGATGGATCATGCGGTTGCATTACAAGGGTTTCGCGTGCCGGAAAAAGAAATACTGCTCGCGTTGAAACTTTTTGTCTATACGCAACGCAAAGGATCGCTCAAGGGAAAAAAGGATATGCTGGACGTGATCAGCATGCTCTACCACGCCGAACCCCGACTCGACCGCATGCGCGCCATTTTGCGCGAGCATCATACGGCGCCGATAGAGAGCGAGCTTCGAGAGATTCTCCGCGCCACTCATGAAGTACCAGAGCTCGGACTCAACCAGAAACAGTTCGCGGACTTCAAAAAACCGCTCCTGAAAGAATTGGATCGGTGATGTTTTTACCACCTTTCTGACGATGTGGTGATGGCGTTCCTTTTCGGTTCACAGGCAAAGGGATACGCCAGAGTAACATCTGACTGGGATATTGGCGTATACTTCAATCCGTCATCGCCGCACAAACTTGAACTTGAAGAGGATCGGGATTATCCGGCCGAGCATGAGATATGGGGAGCGGTGGAGAAGATCGTACACGCAGAGGTTGATCTCCTCGTGCTAAATCGCGCGCCCGCGAGCGTTGCGGATACCGCAATTCGCGGCGTGCCTCTCGCGGTGAAGGACACGAGGCTGTGGCTTGAATTCCTGTTACGCGTGACAAGTGAGGCAATTGACTTTCGCAAAACCGCCCGCGAGTATGCGGAAGTGTACTGACGGTCATAGAGAAATGCCCCAAACGTATCGCGATATAGTGCGGTTAGCAGGGACTATTCCCGGCGCTCAACAGGAGGTTGCGGACCGATTGTCGTTGTGGGTAGACCTACGCAACATTCTCGCTCATGAGTATCTTGATTATCGCTGGAAAGAGATAATCGGATTTTTACAGGAGAGCGGTCCGCATATCAAAAAATTCATAGATGCCGCGAAAAAGTTTCTTGAAGAATCTCCTTCTGCCCCATAAGGATGCGAGGTGTGGATAAGTGCATCTTGCGGATTGACGCAAAAGGATTTATGATGACGCTATTGTTTTCTTAAGAATCGTTGCTCACTGTATGCGTATGAAAAAAATTTTTTATAGGGCGGTATGCTATGCTGGCGGCGTGCTCCTGCTTATTGCGCTGATCATCGTGATTGCGCATCATCCGCGCGTGTGGCTTGCCGGACTTATTCAAAGAGCCCTTGCCGCCTCGGGCCTGACCGGCTCCGGAACCGTAAATCAGGTTGCCGCATTCAACGATTCCAGCACGCTCGGAAACTCAATCATTTACGATAACGGCAGCAACGTCGGCATCGGGACGACGGCGCCGGGACGTAAGCTGGATGTTAATGGTGACTTCCAGGCTACGGATATTTATACGACGGATGGTGTCCAAATCCAAGGTCTCAGCGGAAGAAACTACTTTCGTGATGAAGAAGGAGCTGGAAATCTCCGTGTTGGTGCTACTTGGGGAATGCCTGGCGTGTATGCTGAATCTGGCGTTGGAGTATTGGGTGGCGCTAACGGTGCGAGTTTGCAAAATAACGCGTTATTCGTAGCAGCAGGCGGCAACGTCGGCATCGGGACGACGGCGCCGGGAAACAAACTTGACGTGAACGGCCAAATAGTTGCAAACAATAATATCATATCGCACGCAATCGTATACAGCATCAACAACGGAAATAACCAATCGTATCTCAATAGCGATGACGGCGGTAATTTTAGCCAGGTCGTGAGTTTTTCTTCTTTAACTCCGGGGAACTATGGAGAGGCATTCCAGCAGGGTTGGTTCGACGGCACCAGCTATTATGGGCAAGTCCAGGTGCTGAGTGCTGCGGGCGCAACGGTAAAAACCGCCTATATGCATGCAAACTCATCCGGGAGCTTGATCTTCGCAGACCAGTTTTGCCTGCCCGCCAGTGGTGGCGGTTGCATAACTTCGTGGCCGAGCGGAGGAAGCGGAGGAATTACGACTGAAACCGATCCGACAGTTTCTGCATGGGCAAAAGCGGCAAGTCCTCCCGGCATGACTGTAACCGGCGGCTATGAGGCCGATACGCAGGGAGGTAACGGGTACGCAGAGACCCCGATGGGTTCGCACGCGGTCTGCTTTCTCACCTCAAAACGCGAGAACCCAGGAGATTTGAATGACTGTGTTATTGCTGCGCCCGGCAGTACTTTTTCTTTCGGCAAACAGGGTGGTAGCAGTGTTCCAATTACCAACGATAGCGGCGGCTGGATGCTTTATTCCTGGACGATAAGCGGCGGATCATCGGAATTTACCTGGTGTACCGCACGGTGCATTGATAACCCCTAATTATTACCAGAAAGGATCATGGAACAAAAAAAACTTCTTGCTTTTTTTGTCGCTCTCCTCATCGGCTTTGGCGGAGGATTTTGGATCGGAAAATACATCACGTCCGCAGAAATTCAAAAACTGCACTCACAGATTGAACAGGCGCAAAGGATGTACCCCATGCTTGCCGTGCCGTCTCAAATCCGCGCGCTTTCCGGAAGAGTAGCGGCGATACAGGGGTCAACGCTCACGGTTGAGGTCTCATCGGCCAATCCGTTTGACGATCTGCCAAAAATCCGCGCGATTGCGATCGGACGCGACACAAAAATCATTAAGAGCGTGCCCAAGGATCCGAAAGTTCTTAAACAAGAGTTTGCCGCATACCAGAAATTCCTCGTCAAAACGAAGGCAGTCGCGTCAGCTCCCAGGCCCGGAACCGGGCCGGCTCCCGGCTTTCTGCCGGCCCCGCCTTTGCCTTTTCAAGATCAGACCATATTGCCTCAAGACCTGCATGTCGGAGACGGCATCAATGTTACCGCGGCTGAAAACATCAAGACCACGCTCAAATTTAGCGCGCAGGAAATCCGCATCACGAATGCGGTCTCTTCCCAACGACCCAGAATCGGCGCCGTTCCGGCCCCGATTCTGATCCCGGCGCCGCTCGCGAGCCCGCCGCGCTAAAAAAGCTGAACAGTTTTTCTGACTTATATGACTGATCAATCTTATTATGCGCATTATGACAATTGGCGTCGCACCCCGCTCCGGAGATTTATTCACGGAATTATCGCGTTGGGCATTCTCCTTGCCGTTTTTGCGGCGTATAACCGGTTCTTCTCATCGGACACGCAGGCCAACACCCTGATTATGGGCTCCGGAACCCCGCATTACATTGCGAAATGGGTTCCGGATGGTACCACTCCACCACCATCTCCAACCCCGACTCCTACGCCCGCCCCGACTCCTACAACGCAGCCCAGATTCAAAGAAATCCCTCCGCAATGACGCGACCAAAACCTCTCTTACTGATCATCCTCGACGGGTTCGGGATTTCGCTTGAGAAAGAAGGGAATCCGCTGGCCGAGGCGCGGCTTCCGACTTTTCATGCCATTGAGCAAAATTATCCGTTCACGACGCTGCAGGCATCGGGCGGTGCAGTTGGGTTGCCATGGGGCGAGGCAGGCAACTCGGAGGTCGGGCACCTGACCATAGGGGCGGGACGCGTGATCTACCACCATCTGCCGCGGATCATCACCTCGATCCACGACGGTTCGTTTTTTGAAAATCCCGCACTGGTGCAGGCAGCCGAGTACGTGATCAAAAATAATACTAATCTGCATATTGCCGGACTGGTCTCTTCCGGTTCGGTGCACGCGTACGTGGATCATCTCTACGCGCTTCTTGATCTACTCAAAGAAAGGCAGGTGCCCCGCGTCTACCTGCACATATTTTCTGACGGCAAGGATGCGCCGCCCAATGAGGGCGCCGTGTTCATCGCGAGGATTGAAAAGCGCCTCGCGACTGACTGGCCCAATACAGCGATCGCAACGATTATCGGCAGATCTTTTGCGCTTGATCGGGACGAGCAGTGGAAGCGCGTGGAGACAGCATATGATCTGCTCACCCAGGGAAAGGGCACGCCCATCAACTCGGCAAGCGCATACCTGGCCGCATCGTACGAGAGCGGAATTTTCGACGAGTTTATCGAACCGGCATTCGTGACGCAGAAAAATACGAACGAAGCTGCTGATTCCGAGCAGAACAAGCCGCTGGCGCTCATCCGCGACAATGACGCGCTTATTTTTACGGATTTTCGCGAGGATTCCATGCGCGAGATCACGCATGCGTTCAGCGACGAGGTGTTTGACAAATTCCCGCGCCGGAAAATCATGGGGTTGGACATCGTCACCATGACCGAATATCAAAAGGGCTTACCGGTGTCCATTGCCTTTCCCTCGCTCGACATCGAATGGCCTCTGTCGCGCGCGATCGGAGACGCAGGACTCACGCACGCGCACATTGCCGAGACGCAGAAATATGCGCACGTGACGTATTTTTTCAATGGAGGAGTGGAACAGGAATTTCCCGGAGAGAGGCGCATCCTCATACCCTCGATCACAAGCAGCCACTTCAATGACGTCCCGGCAATGAGCGCCGCTGAAGTCACCGCCGCGATTCTCGAGCATCTCGCGACCAGCGACGTGATCATTGCAAACTTCGCGAACGCCGACATGGTTGGGCACACCGGCGATTTCAAAGCATCCGTGCAGGCCGCCGAGATACTCGACGAGGCGATCAGCACGATTATGAACGCACTGTCCGGAGGCAACGGCGTCATGCTCATTACCGGAGACCACGGCAATATCGAGCGGAAACGCAACACGATTTCTGGCGAGCCCCTCACCGAGCACTCGATCAATCCGGTGCCGCTCTACCTGGTCGGCAAGCAATTCAAGCGCCCCGCGCCGCGCACCGACGAACAAATCGCCCGGCAAAAAAGTCAGACTGAAGGCGTACTCACCGACGTCGCCCCGACCGTCCTCGACCTCCTCGACCTTCCCAAACCAAAAGAGATGACCGGGGAGAGCTTGCTTGCTGTACTGTTGAAACAGTAGTTTACTTTCCGTTTGCTTTCCGCTTGATCACCTCGTCGATAATGCCGTATTTTTTTGCCTCCTCAACGTCCATGTAGTTATCGCGATCCGTATCTTTTTCAACCTGTCCGACGGGTTTGCCAGTGTGGCGGGCGAGGATTTGGTTGAGGCGATCTTTGAGTTTGAGGATGTGGCGCGCGGAAATTTCAATCTCGGTTGCCTGGCCTTCAATGCCGCCGGCCATGACCTGGTGGATGAGTACTTCGGCGTTGGGCAGGGCAAAGCGCTTGCCCTTGGCGCCTGAGGCAAGCAGGAGAGCTGCTCCGGATGCGGCCATGCCGATGCAGATGGTGGACACGTCCGGCTTCACGTATTGCATGGTGTCGTAGATCGCAAGCGCGGACGACACGGACCCGCCCGGCGAGTTAATATAAATCTTAATATCCTTTTTCGCATCCTCGGACTCAAGAAACAACAACTGCGCGATAATGGCGTTTGCCACTGGATCATTGATCACCCCGCCAAGAAAAACAATCCGCTCCTTCAAAAGCCGCGAATAAATGTCATACGCCCGCTCCCCAAACTGCGATTTCTCAATCACGGTGGGGATAAGGTATTGATTGGTGATTTGGTGTTGGTTGTTCATAATGTTTATATCCTACTCCATATTCTCCAAAAATTCAAATACTTTTTCGTTGCGGAGGATTCCGGCAACATGGGCGCGGAGGTCGTCGGGGTTGATGGCTTTTTTGGCATCTTCCGGGGCGGGGAATTGCCGGATGTATTTTTGTACGGCGTCCTCGACTTCCTCCAGAGCCGGTTCAATTTTTTCCCGATGGCCGATCTCGCGAAGCACCAGGGCAGTACATACGCGGCGCACTGCCTCGTCCTGCCAGGTCGTTTTTAATTCCTCGACGGTTTTGCCGATGTGCTGCAGGTAATCATCAAATTGCATGCCCATCTGCTCAACTCCGGATTTGATCTCGCCGAGCATCTTTTCGATCTCCGACGCGATAAGAATGTCAGGCACGTCCATTTCCGCTTTATTAGCAATCTCGTCCACAATCATGATGCGTATGCGCTGTTTTTCTTTTTCTTTTTTCTCCTCGGTGATGCCCTCATGAATGTTCTTTTTGAGCTCGCCCACGGATTCGAATGCGCCAAGCTTTTTCGCGAACTCGTCGTTCAACTCCGGCAGCTTCCGCTCCTTGACCGAGCGCATTTTCACGTTGGTATCAAGGGCTTTGCCGCTAAGCGACGCATCGCGCCAGTCGCCTGGTACAACCAAGGTAAATGTTTTTTCTTCTCCGGTTTTCATGCCCACGAGCGCATCTTCGAATCCGGGAACAAATTTCGCTTTGCCCAGTATAAAGGAGTGATCCCGGCCCTCACCTGATTCGATCTTGACTCCGCCGTGACGCATCTCAAAATCAATCTCCACCGCATCGCCCAGTGCGGCCGTGCGCTCGACTACAATTAACTCCGATCGCGATTCCCGAATCCAATCAAGTGTTTTTTGCACTTCTCCCTCTTCGACCCCGACTTCTTTTTTGTCTTTTCGAGCGCGTTTGGCAATTACCCCGTAGTCATCGGGTAATTTTACTTCCGGCACGTAGCTTGCCGTTACTTTATACACAAACTCATTGCCCGGCGCCAGTTTTATAACCGTAATATCCGGCCTGCCGATAAACGGATGGCTCGCGAACGGCTCTTGGCCGAGAACCTGCTTGATGATCTCGCCCCATGTATGCCGCACCGCCTCCTCGGCCGCGCGTTCGTAAATCGCGTGCTCGCCCACATGATTCTTTACCACATCATATGGCGCCTTGCCCGGCCGAAACCCTTCGATCTTGGCGGTCCCCGAAATTAAAGCCGCCGCCTTTTTCACATGCGGCTCGAATTCGGAGAAGGGAAGCGTGACAAGTATTTCTATTTGCGATTTGGGGAGTTTTTTTAGAATATAATCCATAGGAAAAATTTACTGTTCAAAAAATTGCTGAATTTCCTCGGGCCGAAGCAGACGGACATCAACGCCCTTTTCGTGATACGTTTTGTCGGGATGGCGTATGAGATGGCCGAGAACGGCAGACACTTTCTGTTTTTGAAGTTTCATTAAAAGCCGTTGCTGGTCAGCAAACATTTTTTTGCTCTTTTCATTGTTATTTTGCTGGCTGACTGCGCCAATATAATAGGAAATGCCCTCAAGGGTATTTGGTCGCGCCAGCCATTCGGAGAAAGTCCGGAAATTGAAATTCATTGGTCTGTGTTTCCCATCGAGACGATCCGTGAGAGCACGGAGTTTGAAATAGAAATTGTTTCCGTCTATAAAGATAAAAGCTCGCATAATAGTCCGATTATATCACAAATGAAGACTGCCGTCTCGCCGAAGCGGGACGGACAGTGGGGTTAACGTCCTTATGATATATCAAGTCATGCAATCTTGTCAAGTGTAGCGTGCAGCTCGAATTCGGAGAAGGGAAGCGTAACCAGAATTTCAACCTGCGATTTGGGAAGTTTTTGCGTGGTGAAGTTCATAAAAATGTGCCCAAAAATCAAACGAAATGTCAGAGAAACGTAAGAAACTCTTCTACGGACATATCCGCTTGTTTGATAATAGATTGCAATGTTTTAGGCGTTAGGTCTTTATGATGAAAAGGTATGGTAACTCTCAGGTGCAGATGAACCGGATGACGCAACTGCACATGGCTGCCAACTTGGTGAAACTCATAAAAACGAGCCCGTTTGAGAGCCCGAATTACCAAAGCGGAAGGTATGCGAGGAAGTTTTGGCATGTGCTTATGCGATCACTTTAATCCTTTGTCTCAATCTCGCTTTCGGAAAAACCGACATCAGTCTTTCCTTCAGAATGCTTCCAAGATAACAGCGAATGGCGTCTTTTGCCATTTCTCGCGCTTCTTTGAGTGAGTCGCCTTCGGTTACCAGTCCCGGCAATTTCGGAACAGTCACCGTATACCCCACGCCGTTCGGATCAAAGATGGCGTCAAATTGATAAATTGTTTCCGTGCGCTTTTTCATATTTCCATAATAACCCTCCGAAAATTTTCGTCAACCTATCATGAGACGACTAAAATTGGCTGGTTCTGCGGTACAATTCTTCAGTGACGATCTGGTGGATTTTCTTCCACGCGTACGCTATTCTTCAAATTATACCTCCCATCCAATACTCTCTGACTCTTGTCGGAAAGGGATGCGCCTCGTCTTTCATAAAATTCCCGTTCCATGATTTTCGTCCGTTGTTCCGCTCGACTGTACAAACTTTCCAATCTGCTTTTACCCAAATGCCCAGTATCGGCAGTAGATATCTGCGCATCCAGTTCGGCAAGTGCCGCCTGTTGTCCTGCCTCGTATGCTGATTTTCTTTGATCCTCTTCTGATCCTTCAGGTGTCATTATATTGTCTTTCATATTTTTATCCTCTCTTTTATTTTATAAAAACTCTCGACATGTAAAATGCTGCTATCAGACTACAGTAGCCGCGCGATCAGCAGCGCCACGATGTTGACGATTTTGATCATGGGGTTGATGGCAGGACCTGCGGTGTCTTTGTACGGGTCGCCTACGGTGTCGCCGGTTACGGCGGCCTGGTGCGCCGGGGATTTTTTGCCGCCGTAGTTGCCCTCCTCGATGTATTTTTTGGCGTTGTCCCACGCAGCGCCTCCGCTCGTCATGGAGATGGCGACAAACATGCCGGTCACGATGGTGCCGACCAGCAGGCCGCCCAGCGCCTTGGAACCGTTTGCGCCAAGGATAATGACAAGGAGCACCGGTACCACGAGCGGGATGAGTGCGGGCAGGATCATTTCGCGAAGCGCGGCTTTGGTTACGATGTCCACCGCTTTGTCATACTGCGGTTTGGCCGTACCCTCCATAATGCCTTTGATCTCGCGGAACTGCCTGCGTACTTCTTCAACCACCGATCCAGCTGCTTTGCCTACGGCGCGCATGGCAATGGACGCAAACAGGTAGGGCATCATGCCGCCGATAAAAAGACCCACGAGAATGTATGGATCGGACAGATCAAACGAAACGGCTTTGTGATAAAAGTTGAGTTCCGCAACGTACGATCCAAACAGCACCATGGCAGCAAGTCCGGCTGATGCAATCGCGTATCCTTTGGTAATGGCTTTGGTCGTGTTGCCCACGGCATCGAGCGGATCGGTAACCTGCCGCACCTCTTCCGGAAGTCCGGCCATTTCGGCAATCCCGCCTGCGTTGTCGGTGATGGGGCCGAACGCGTCTATCGCGACAATAATGCCTGCCATGGAGAGCATGGCCATAGCCGCAATCGCGACCCCGTAGAGTCCGGCAATGAGCGATGCGATGAGCATGCCCGCCGAGATCACGACGATCGGAAATGCGGTCGCCTCAAGCGAGAAGGCAAGCCCGATAATCATATTGGTGCCGTGTCCGGTTACTGACGCGCGGGCGATGGAGCGCACCGGGCGGAATTTTTTCGAGGTGTAGTATTCGGTCGCGACCACCATGAGAAAGGTAACTGCAAGACCGACAAGCGAGACAAGAAAATATTTTTGCGCAAGCTCCCGATCCTGCAAAACAAGGGAGAGTGTGGGCCAGAGCAGCACGATCATGAATGCGGAGGAGGCAATGAGCCCGCGATACAGCCCTCCCATGATTGAGCCCCGTTTGCCGATTTTTACAAAAAACACGCCGATGACGGACGCGATGATCGCAATGCCGCCGATCATGAGCGGCAGCATGATGAATATGTCCCGGTCAGGAAACGTAAGCGAGCCGAGCAGCATGGCGGCGATTGCCGTAACTGCGTATGTTTCAAACAAGTCCGCAGCCATGCCCGCACAATCACCCACATTGTCGCCCACATTGTCGGCAATCACCGCAGGATTTCTTGGATCGTCTTCGGGAATGCCCGCTTCAACCTTGCCTACGAGATCCGCGCCCACATCCGCGCCTTTGGTATAGATACCGCCGCCCAGACGCGCGAACACGGAGATGAGCGAGCCGCCGAATCCAAGCCCGATGAGCGCTGTGATGTCGCGCGTGAGCAGATAGAACATACTGACCGAGAAAAGCCCAAGCCCCACCACCAGAAATCCCGTGACCGATCCGCCCAGGAATGCGACTTTGAATGCGCGCTGCATGCCTGATTTCGCGGCCTCGGTGGTGCGCACGTTCGCATCAACCGCAGTCATCATGCCAAGATACCCGGCAAGCGCCGATGCCACTGCGCCCACCAAAAAACCAAAACCGGTGGTCCAGCTTTTCAGAAAGATCACGATCAGCACAAACAAAACTGCCGCGACCACGGCAACGGACATGGTTTGCCGTTTGAGAAAGGCGTGCGAACCCTCTTTGATCGCATTCCAAATCTCGATCTGCTTGCCCTCTCCGCTGGGATAGCGCTTGATAAACCGGGCCAGGACCAATGCGAATATGATGGAAATGATGGAGGTGATAATGGGGAAAATAAGCATAGGTCATTTAAGTTAAGTGATTAATGTTTTTCGTAGTGAATATGCTATTTAATAGAAGTTTGATAAAGAGTTATGGCTTGTTGCATAAGCATTGATTTTACAACATCTATATCGGTTTCTCCATGCAATTCTCGTATGCCAACAAATATAAAATTGCTCGGAACTCTAGGAGATACCTTTTTGCTTACTAAGAGCGTTCTTACTTGCACATCATCAATATAGAGTTTCCCCTTCAGACAATCCATAACAGTTTTACTCATATTGTCTACATCACGAGTATCATAATCTTTTTTACTCAAGAAAAACTGCATGATAAAAACAGCCACCTCTTTTTTAGAGGGAAAAATGGACAACTTCATAATTTCCGAGGTTATCGTTTTCTCAACCAAAGTCCTAAAGGCGGCAATTTTCTCGCCCTCTCTGTTATCTTGTTTGGATGGAGTAATTACAGTTAGACCGAACTGATAGTCGAAAGTTGCCATGGTCAGGACTTACGCACTCGAAGCTGAACACGCTCTTTTATGGGCATTTTTTCTGTATCGGTAAATTTTATCTCCCCCTTCTCCTCAGTATAAAACCTAACCTTTACGGGTTTGTCTTTATACTGAGTGGCAATAAATGTAACAGTTTTTTTGTTCATATTTTCTTATACCACAAAAGAGTGGAGACTACAAGTAAAGCGTACATGTTCTGTTCTCTCTTCAAGGTCACAATTTGTGATTTCCAGACTTATTATTGCGGGACTGTCGAACACATATCATCATATGTTAGATAAGGGTGCGCGGGGTCTGTACAACTTCCTTCCTGCTTTTTTTCATAAACATAAGCCGTCGCGCAAGTATGGCTACTCGAAAGCAAGGACTTGTCGTTTTCAATACGTACGCATTCGCCGCGCATTATTTTTCCACTTTTGGTTTTCAGATAGGAGCAGGTAAAAGTATGGAAATATCTCTGCCAAGTATCGGGAGCAAGCGTTATCACTTGCCGACAATCATCATATTTAACCATCCCTTCCCTTTCCCAAAAAAACTTCCCCATAATCTAACGACTCCAACCACACTCCAATAAATACCACCCAAGATTACTAGGGCAACGAGCAATTGGCTAAAACTTATTTTCTCTTTTTGGCTTTCCATATATCAGCACCCTATTCTACAGCCGACTCTGCCTCGACACCATCATCTGCGGCTACGACTTCTTCACCCGCATCCGACTCCTCCTCGGCGAGCGCCACCACGCTCTTATCCGACCGCACATCAATGCGCCAGCCGGTGAGCTTGGCCGCAAGGCGCACATTTTGGCCGGCTTTGCCGATTGCGAGCGAGAGCTGGTCTTCGGGCACGATGGCCTGGGCTTCTTTGCGCTCCTCGCGTGCGATCACGTCCAGCACTTTGGCCGGAGAAAGCGCGTTGGCGATGAATTTGATCGAATCCTCGACCCATGCGATCACGTCTATTTTCTCGCCGCCCAGTTCCTGGATCACCGTGGACACGCGCACGCCTTTCTGCCCAACCATGGATCCGACCGGATCAACGCCGCTCTCGTGCGAAACCACCGCAACTTTCGAACGCGAACCGGGCTCGCGCGCCACGGATTTTATTTCCACCGCGCCGGATGCGATCTCCGGCACCTCAATCTCGAACAGTTTGCGCAAGAGCCGCGGATGTGTGCGCGACAAAAACACGCCCGAACCCCGCTGGTTTTTTTCCACAAGCGTCAGCAGCACTTTTACCCGCTGTCCGATGTGGTACCGCTCTCCGGGAATCTGCTCCTCCGGCGGAAGCACGCCGACCGTCCGTCCGATATCGACAAATACGCTGCCGCCTTCAATGCGCTGCACCAATCCGCTGACCAGCTCGCCTTCTTTGTCCTTATATTCCTCATATACCGCCTCCCGCTCCGCCTCGCGGATCCGCTGGATAATGACCTGCTTTGCGGTTTGTGCCGCGATCCTGCCGTAGTCCTCCTGATCCGGCAGGGCAAAAGTCAGTTCCTCCCCCGACACAATGTCGGGGTTTATGTCCCGCGCCTCTCCAATCATAATATGCCGCTCCGGATTGAAGCGGACTTTTTTCTCGCCGGTTTCTTCGCCTCCCTCATCGTCAATGTCGGCACGGGAACGACGCCCAATGCCGGTATCAATATCGTCATTGGGCCCGATCGCCCCCATTTGGGCGACTCTCTCCTCTTCCTCCGCCGCCAACTCCTCCTCGGACTTGATCATAGTCTCGTCCACCGCGATCTTGATCTGCCGAAACATCACCTTGCCGGTGTCCGGCTCCAGCGTGGCCCGTACGATCTGCCCGCGCTTCCCATAATCACGCTTATACGCGGACGCCAAAGCCATCTCGATGGTCTCGATAATCTTCTCCCGCGAGATTCCTTTCTCGTCCGCGATCTGCTGTATCGCCTGCGTAAATGATTTTAAGTCCATAAAAATAAAGGTTATTTATTGAAATGGAGCCCGTTTCTCACGAGCTCCAGCAAAGTTCAATCAGACTGATATTGAAAAGATAATCCTTTTGGAGAAGCGTGTCAAGACCAGCGCAATCAATCACCTAAAATGACACCATAGCCCCCTTGTATGAATGATATATATGGAAATGTCCCGCTCACGTCCCTACAAGAAGAATGACAATTGTTTCGTTGAACAGAAGAACTCAACTCATGTACGGCAAGTGGTGGGCTATCTGCGCTATGATACGAGCGAGGAGCAAGAGATCATGAACGATTGACACGCATTGACGAAACCCATCTTCGATGCTGTATTTTTTCGACTTTTCCACAGGACGCTTGTTCGTGGTATAGTGGAAACATTCAGCCGCAACTCATGAAAACAACTTTTTTGGCCGAATGCAGCATGCTCCAGTTAAAACCGTGGCAATGCCCGCCGATTCTTTTTATGGTGATGGGGGCTTTTATTATCCTCTCCATGCTGGCCACCTACGCGCTGGCGCAGCGCTACACGCAGGAGCCGGAGATTGCGGCCCTTGCGGTGATTTTCATTACGGTGATCTCGCTCATCATCGGCACATTCATTGTGAGCGGGTTTAACCGGCTTGTTGACAGCCACCGGATAAAATCACAATTCATCTCGCTTGCCTCACACCAGCTTCGTGCTCCGCTTTCGGTGCTCAAGTGGACTCTGGAGGCGGGGAAGAACGATCACCGCGGCTATTCGCCGCAGGAGCTTGAAAATTTCATGACTACGCTCGCAATCGCGACCGAGAACATGGTGCGGCTCGTGGACTCGCTCATTGAAATCAACCGGATTGATGCCGGAACCCTAGTGCTGCATCCCGAACCCATTGCGCCCGGCAAACTTGCCGCAGCCGCGCTCAAACAGTTTGATCTATTGCTGCGCGCGGCACACATCACCGCCCATCTGATCATTGCGGACAATCTGCCCTATGTCTTCGGAGATGCCAAACGCGTAACCGCGATTTTGCAGCGGATGATCGACAACGCGATCCGTTATTCCGAAGCCGGAAAGTCAATCGTCATAGGCATCGAAAAGACAGGAACCTACGTAACATTTTCAGTCGAGGACTCGGGAATCGGCATTCCCAAACAAGACCAGCCCCATATTTTTGAAAAGTTTTTTCGCACGGCAGGCGCATCCCGGATGCAGACAGAAGGCGTGGGCACGGGTTTATATATCGCGCGCGCGGTCATTGAGCGACTGGGCGGAAGCATCGGCTTTACATCGGAGGAAGGAAAAGGATCCCGGTTTTCTTTTACTCTTCCCATACATCAGGAAGGTAGTGTATACTAGAGGCATGCCAGACATCGCTGCACAAACACCAGTATCGGATCAGAAGCGAGGCATTATTCTCGTGGTTGAGGATGATTCGTTTTTGCGAACGCTGCTTTCAGGCAAGCTGCGGCACGAGGGTTTTGAACTTTTTGAGGCGACTGATGGCCGGCAGGCGCTTGATTTTCTTAAAAGTAACCGGCCCATCCTGATACTTCTTGATTTAATGATGCCCGGCGTTGACGGATTCCAGGTACTGGAATCGGTACGGCGGGATACGCGCACCAAAGACATACCCGTAATCGTGCTCTCCAATGTCGGGGAGAAGCAGATGATCGAGCGCGTCCAGCAGCTGGGGGCGGACGACTATCTGATCAAGGCGCATTTCGTGCTTGATGAGATTATTGAGCGCATCACCAAGGTGTTGAAAAAGCGTTATATGTAATTTTGGGTATGAACCGTTGGATAAGCTTAAGTATCGAATACGCAAACCAGAGAAGCTACTTGGATGATCTTTTTCAAGTTTATCCGACTATCCCAGATGGAATTAGAACTATTGATAATGATCTTTGGCGAGATAAAGAAACAAACCGGCAAATCGGCCCTTTATTTCGCCGATGGCTCAACAAAAAATCCTTGGGAATACAACCAGTGAAGATAGAAAAATTTTTATCAACGAGAGAAAACGCGATTCTTGGTGGCGGCGATTCAGAAATGATGGCATTTGCACGAGAACATCTTAATTATAAGCACAACAAAGGGCTCGATTTTATCGGTCGTTTTAACGGCAAATATGTTATCGGCGAAGCAAAGTTTTTAACCGATTTCGGTGGACACCAAAACGCACAATTTAATGATGCGATCACTACCATTAAAACAAAAAATGTTAAAGCGATAAAAGTTGCCGTCCTCGACGGAGTCCTTTATATTAAAAATGAGGGTAAAATGTATAGAGACATTACTACAAAACTAAAAAATGAAAATATCATGAGCGGCCTTGTTTTCCGTGAGTTTCTCTATCAAATTTAAGTATAATATGTTGCTGCAATATCAAAATAAGAAACCGGAGAGCGAAATTCTTGCTACCACAAAAGCAAGATTGCGTACTGTTTCAGGAAAAGCGCTAAAAAATAAACTTATTCATGGTGATAATCTTCCGATACTTAAATCGCTTATCAGCGATTACAACCTTGCTGGAAAAATTGATCTCATTTATATTGATCCGCCGTTTGCGACGAACGGACATTTTAAAATAGGTAAAGATCGAGCCAATACGATCAGTAATAGCGAGAACGATCAAATTGCCTATAGCGATACCTTGCTTGGAGACAGTTTTTTAGAATTTCTGCGGGAAAGATTGATCCTATTGCGCCAACTGATGTCAGACCAGGGATCAATTTACTTGCATATTGATTATAAAATTGGACATTATGTAAAGCTCATCATGGACGAAGTTTTTGGGATTAAAAATTTCAAAAATGATATTACGCGCATTAAATGCAATCCGAAAAACTTTCAACGGAAAGCGTATGGCAACACAAAGGATATGATACTTTTTTATTCAAAATCCGAGAATGCGGTTTGGAACGATCCGAAAATTCCTTTTTCCGAAGAGGATGCGGAACGACTATTTAAGAAGACGGACAAGAATGGTCGGAAGTACACGACGATTCCTCTCCATGCGCCCGGAGAAACCGCAAACGGCAATACCGGCAGAGAGTGGCACGGAGTGAAACCACCGAAAGGAAGGCACTGGCGGAGTGATCCGGCTATCTTGGAAAAGTTGGACGAGCAAGGACTTATTGAATGGTCGGTGAGCGGTGTGCCGAGAAAAAAGATTTTTATCGACGAAAGAGACGGCAAAAAGATGCAGGATATTTGGGAGTTTAAAGATCCGCAGTATCCCAGCTACCCAACCGAAAAAAACATTAATCTATTGAAGTTTATTGTTGGCGCTTCCTCAAATGAGGATGATCTGGTTCTTGACTGTTTCTGCGGATCGGGAACCACACTTGCCGCAGCGCAAGAATTAAATCGCAACTGGATCGGTATTGATAAATCGGAACACGCGATAAAAGTCGCAAAAAAAAGATTGCTTGCAATGCCGGCAAATCTTTTCTCGAAAGTCGATTTTGAGTTCCTCAAAGAAATTACTGATACAGAAGAGCGGGTTGACGCATATACTACAAGAACTTTTGTGACTGTACAAAATTTGTATAAACAAAATTATGCCAAAAAAAATCTTAGTCATTGAGGATGACGCATCGCTTCAGAAAGCGCTCACCGAGATGTTGGGTAAGCGCGGCTATACCACATACTCCGCATATGACGGAGAGGCCGGGTTGCGCGCGGCAGAAGAGGAAAAACCGGATCTTATCATGCTCGACATTATCCTCCCCAAAAAAGACGGTTTCGCGTTTCTGCAGGAGATGAAGCACAATCCTGCAATCGCGTCCATTCCCGTGATCGTGCTCACCAATCTTGAAGACAGCGCAGACATTGACCGCGCGCTCGGTCTTGGCGCAACCATGTTTCTGGTCAAGACAAACTACCAGCTCGAAGAGATCGGCGAAAAAATAGAGCAGACATTGAGATGAAATAAGTAATGCACATAGAAGAATCACAACTCAAAGCATTTATCTCCGACTCCGGGCTTGTCAGCCCGGAGGATATTGCCAAGACCGAGCAGGAGGCCGCGGTTGCGGGCAAACCGCTGCGGGATATTCTCCTCAACAGCGGCCGTATCAAAGAAGACCAGCTGCATCGTCTTGAGGCCTATATCCTCGGGATTCCTTTTGTGGATCTTACGCACGAAATCATTGAGCCGAGCATTCTGCACGTCATCCCCGAACCCATCGCAAAAAAAAATAATATCGTTGCGTTCCAGAAGCGCGGCAAAGATCTAGCGGTTGCTATGCTTGATCCTGACGACTTACAGACCATTGAGTTTATCAGAAAAAAAGAGGGTTTGCGCATCCTGCCTCGCCTGACTACGGCAGAATCCATCCAGCATGTACTGCGCCAATATGAGAAAAGTTTGGAGGCCGAGTTTGGCGAACTCATCAAACACGATTCCGGGACCATGGCGATCGCGCATGAAGAGGGCGTGGACGCAGGCGAGGCCGAAGATCTTAAAAAACTTGCCGAGGATTTGCCCGTCATCAGGATCGTGGACACGCTGCTGCGCCACGCAATCCTGCAGAACGCATCTGACATACACATCGAACCCATAGAGAAAGAGGTGATTGTGCGCTATCGCATTGACGGCATTCTCCATGATACCATGACCCTGCCCAAGCGGATTTCTCAAGGGCTTGTCGCGCGCGTCAAAGTCATGGCAAACCTCAAGCTCGACGAACACCGGCTGCCGCAGGACGGACGGTTTAAGATTGAGAATGACGAATACCGGATCTCGTTTCGGGTGTCTGTGCTGCCCGTGTTTGACGGAGAAAAGATCGTGATGCGGCTTCTGCCCGAGAACAGCAAAACATTCTCGCTTCACGAGCTTGGTTTTTGGGGCAGTAATCTCGAGCGCGTGGAACACGCGATCCGGCGGCCCACCGGCATTATTTTGGCAACCGGACCCACCGGATCCGGCAAGACCACCACGCTCTACACGGTGCTTGAGATGCTCAACAGTCCGCAAGTCAATATTTCAACCGTGGAGGACCCGATCGAGTACCGCATGCCGCGCATCAACCAGACACAGGTGCGCCCGGACATCGGGCTTTCATTCGCATCCGGCCTGCGCTCCCTTTTGCGCCAGGATCCGAACATCATCATGGTGGGAGAGATCCGCGACAACGAGACCGCGGCTCTTGCCATCAATGCCGCGCTCACGGGCCATCTCGTGCTCTCGACCCTGCACACCAATTCCGCGGCCGGCGCCCTTCCGCGGCTGTTCGACATGAAGATCGAGCCGTTCCTGATCGCATCCACCGTGACCGCCATCATCTCCCAGCGTCTGGTGCGCCGCCTTGCAGGCGAGCCGGAACCCTACAAGCTCACCAAGGCCGAGATCACGGAACTCAAAAAAAGTATGGACCTCGACCATATCGCGGAAATGCTGATCCGTGAGAAAGTGATTCCCAAGGGCACGGCCATTGCCGACATCGAGTGGGTACGGCCCAAACCCTCTTCGGAAACACCCGATGGCTACAAGGGACGAATCGGCATCCACGAAGTGCTCGCGATGAGCGAGACGATCCGCGAGCTGATGATGAAAAACGCAACCTCGGACGAGATCGAGAAACAGGCCCGCGCCGAGGGCATGATCACCATGCTCGAAGAGGGCTTTATCCGAGCGGTCCAGCACGTCACCACCATCGAGGAAATCATGCGCGTGACGAACGAGTGATAATAATTTGACAGCAGTATAGAAAGTTTTATACTTACCGTTATGGAGAAAAAAGAAACGACGATTGACGATCTGGCAATCATGATCAAACACGGCTTTGATCAAGTGGCCACCAAAGATGAGCTTCGCGGGCTTGACCAGCGCTTGGACTTTGTTGACCAGCGCTTGGACAAATTAGAAGAGATTCAAAAGGACATATTTGAAGAACTCAACGCCACTCACGCTGATGTCGCATACATGCGCAGGACGCTTGACCCGATGGTACGCAATGACATTGCGCAAGACGAAGTCATTGAGAACCTTGGTACTCGCGTTGAGCGTCTGGAGCACAAAGCGAAATTCGCTTAAACAAGAAGATCATCACCGAGGAATGTTTTTCAATGCGCCACTGTCATCGCCCATGTTTGTTTTGCTCCGGATCGCTTGAGCACGCGAGCCGCCTCTTCCAAAGTCGCACCCGTTGTTTTGACGTCATCCACGAGCACCATTATTTTTCCGCGCACCGGCAGGGAATTTTGAATGGCAAACGTACCTGCCAGATTTTTCAGCCGCTCTTCGCGCAGCAACGACATCTGCGGCGCGGTCTTTTTTATTTTTTGCAACACATCGCGTTTGACTTCGATGCCAAGTTTTTCTCCAAGAATCTTTGCAATCAACAATGACTGGTTGAACCCGCGCTCGCGCTCACGGGCTTTGTGCAAAGGGATGGGAATTAATACTGTATCTTTGGGAAACGTGATGCGCATTGCCGCCAGATGCGCTGCAAGTATGTCCGCGAATAAAGAGGCGATCTCACGGTTGCGCCGATATTTGAGGCCGTGCACCAGCTCGCGCATGGTTTTATGCTGATACGAAAACGGCGAAAGAAAAGCATACACCGCCGAGCGCGGACGGCATTGCTTGCAGGTCCGTCCGGGAGGAACGGATTCAGTACCCGGCACCCACGCATGGCACACAAAACACTGCGGCGGAATCCGCATGAGCGCATCCGCGCACGAAGCGCAAAGAACAGCTCCTATCTTCCCGCACCCGCAGCATTGCGGCGGGAACAGCAGATCAAGTAGCCGCGATTTGCACCGCAAGAAAACTTTTCGCATACCTCTACTATGCGATTTTCTCTTGGCTTGCGTCAACAACTAATACTTTTGCTTGCAACCGTATTGATATCAGCACCCTCATAAATTTAACTTCCAAAAAAACTATAATTATGTCATGAGGGTATAGGTGTGAAGTTATCCACAGGCACGGTATTTGCGTGAAATATAGTGCGGCTGTACACTGGAGACGCATACAAAATTCGTCCGGACATTCTCTTGTCTTTTCCCAAAGCGTAAGAGGAGCGGACTCGTTTGTTTATTTAGTTTTTTATCTAATTATTATTCATCCTGAGAGAGATCACTGGAGTCCAGTTGCGCGTTACTGAAAGGTAAAACGCATCCGTGCCGCAGTTTGGTTTCACTCATCAACTCATCATATGGGAAGCGCAACTGTTTTCTTCTCGTCTCGCGTCATCTCGTTTCGAGATGTGGTTAAAGGTATATTGTTTTCATTTTTCGTCCCGATGATTATCGGGGCGATTTTTGTAGCCGGAACGCCAAGCGCTCATGCGGCAGTTACCGTGGCCGGACCCCCTATTGATCCGCTCTTTCAGGACGCAACCGTTGTGGGCGGGGCATACGTGCCGCTGGTGCAGTTCCGGCTTTCCCAGTCCTCGGGAAGCGCTACGCTCAACAGCGTGGCAGTAGCCGTAACCTCAACCACGACGATCTACAACCTCAATGCGGGCTCCGCAAACGGCGAGATCAACAATCTGTTTTTCTACCGCGAATCAGGCACGCACTTCGGCTTTCAGCCAAGCGAGGATATTTTGCTCAATACCGGGTTAAATGCCGTGACTGATCCGGCAACCACAAGCCCGATCACCATTACGGTTGATCCGGCGCAGCGGGCCGTAGGCACAAGCCCGACCGACTATTACGTAGTGGCGCGCGCCACCACCAGCGCCGTGCTGGTTACCGGCCATGCAGTATATGCGACCACGACTGCCAACTGGATCACGACATCGGGAGGTGCCATAGGCACGGCATTTACCGGTATGCGAAAAGCCACGTTTCAGCGAAATG
Source organism: Candidatus Sungiibacteriota bacterium (assembly GCA_016196115.1). Taxonomy (GTDB): domain Bacteria; phylum Patescibacteriota; class Minisyncoccia; order Sungbacterales; family HO2-52-23; genus JACQRW01. Next base: position 28,793 of record JACPYI010000027.1, on the reverse strand, counting down.
TTTCAAACATAAAAATCAGCGAGGTCAAACAGGGCGGCACCGGTAATGCGGGCGATGAGTTTATCGAGCTCTACAATACCGGCGATCTGCCCATAGATCTCTCGCGCATGCCGCTGAATCTCTTTATTTATAATATCAATGGAGGAATCGCCACGAAGACGATCACCTATATCAACCGTGTAATCCCGCCTCGGGGATACTTCCTGATCACGTCGGCTACAAACTACGGTGGAAATACGCCTGCTGACGCGACCTACCCGACCGGTCCAAGTGATCCTGACCTGATCGCGGACGGAGGCTTGTCTATTTCGACTACGACGACGGCTACGGGCGCGAGGGTTGCCACCACATCGGCAATAGATCTGATCGCATGGGGCAATCAGCCGCTGGCAAACGCGGCTTCATCCACGATGCCGAATCTCGCGCCGCCGACGGCTCTTGCAAATCTTGTCGCGGATAAGAGCTATGAACGCAAAGCAACCACGACTTCGGACGCGACGTCCATGGCGACCGGCGGATTTGACGCAACCAACGGCAATGGCCGCGATACCAGCTTCAACAACAACGATTTTGCGCTCCAGCCGCCGGCAGGTGTAAACCCGCAAAACTCGTTCAGCCCGCAGGAGTTTACATTTAGCGCCGCAGGAGGTGGCGGCGGGGGAGGAGGTGGCAGCGAGCAGAAACTGCAAGTTGCCGGATCATTTCCCGGGCCAAACCAAATGAGCGTGCCTGTTGACATTTCGTTCATCGGGTTTAATTTCAGCAAAAATGCCGCAACGGGTACCATCATCTCCGCGGGGGCAACCACGACCGTAACCCTGACCGGAGGCGGCCCAAATCTTTGCGCGAGCGTGACATACAATCCGTTTCCCGGCAATTTTGAACCCCAGGCAAAGTGTGTATTGGCGCCCGGAAGCGGAGGAGTAACCTTGTCGCAAAGCACGACCTATACGTTTACGGTGTCCACAGACGTGCGCGATCAATCCGGCGTCCAGCTTGATCAGGATCCGTTCACTAACGGCAATCAGTCCTATTCAATCACATTTACCACGGGTGCGGCCGGAATAATGCAGACCAATACCACGCCGCCCATGGTAATCGGCGCGACGCCGTTTCCGGGAAGCGCAAACATCCCGACCAATCTGGCCAAGATCCTCATAAAGTTCAACACCGCCAATATGAGCGTGTCCACGCTGACCAATAACAACATCATTCTCTCGAGCAGCGGGGGGAATGTCGTGCTGTCAAGTCCGTCATTCAATGCAAGCACGAGCATCTTGTCGTTGGTTCCCGCGTCGCTTGCGGCGAATACCCAATACACGCTTTCGGTCGGGGTGGGCGTGAGTACAAGCAACGGCATTCATTTGTTCGCTCCGTATACGACTACGTTTACCACAGGCGCAAATGCGGATGGGAGCGCGCCGGTGGTGATCGGCGTGTTTCCCACCGCGTCGAGCACTGCGCTTGCCCTGAATGCGGTGGACTTTGTATTCATCACCGACGATTATCTTGACCCGAGCACCGCAACGTCCGGCGCAGTTACCCTGTCGTTCGGCGGGTCAAACCTGCCGGGTACCGTGAGCTATGATCCGGTTGCCAAAGAAGGGCACTTTACCGCCACCAATCCGCTTCCTGCCGGCGCATCAGGCAATCTGGTTTTGACTCTGGCCACCGGAACGTTGCGGAACATAAGCAATGTCCAGATTGGTTATCAGGCGTTTAACTACTCGACCGAGGCGTCAAATTCCGACTCAATTGCCCCTGCTCCTCTTTTCGCCAATGCCGACGTATTCGGCATTGCGGTCACATTCAGCGAGGCGGTCAAAGCAACTGATGCGACCAATCTTGCAAATTATGAAGTAGCGTTCGGAGGCGCCACCACCACGCTTTCGGCTCTTGCCGGGCACACGATCGCGTATGACGCGACAAAGCGCACGGCTCAAATATCCGGGCTCTTCTTGCAGCCGGGTTCGGCATTCCGCGTGATTGTCTCAAATATCAAAGATATCTCGGGCAACGCAATGACCGTATCAAGTTCCGTAACCGGCACGGTACTCTCGGTAGCGCAGTCCGGCGGATCCCTTGGTCCGGGAGGCGGAACTGGAGGCGGGAGTTTTGGCCCCCAGATCACGGACTTCTCGAGCTTCGGCATCGGATTTGCTCCGGGGTTGCAGGTTATGCCGATGAATCAGTTTATTTCCGCGAGCACCACCTATGGATTTATGATTCCGATTTCCAAGCAGATTCCGGTGAGCGGCACTATCGTGATCACGTTCCCGTCAAGCTCCGATTTCAGCTTGTGCTGCGCCAAGAAAGAAAGCGCCAACAATCCGCAGATCACGACGCAGAACGCGGATATCAACGGCCCCGGTACTGGCACGGTTGCGATCGCGTCAGTGGCCAAAGACACTACGGCAAAGACCATTACCATTACCACGGGCACGGCTCCAACGCGCTCGGAAAACAGCGATACGCACGATATACTCAACTTCTCGCTGGTTGACATCAAAAATCCGTCGGTTCCAAAGGGAGTTGACAGCTCCGGGTATTTGCTTGACATCAAAACCAAAGATGCGTCCGGCAATCTGCTCGAATCATTCACGTCAAACCCGATCTATATTTCCGGAGGCGCGATCGGAGGGTCCGCGACCACGACGGTGCGCGGAAACGTCTCCGGAAACGGGGGCAACTTGGAAAATGTGACTATCCGGCTCATGGCTCCGCAAATCGGCACGCTTGAGACCACCACAGACGCATCCGGCAATTACTCGTTTGCCAATCTTCCGATCAACAATCAAATCTCAAGTTTCGGCACGTCAATGAGCTATGCGGTCTTTACTGATCCGATTATCACCGGCGTAAAAGTGGGCGGCAGCGCGTCAACAACCGGGTTCTTTGGCGAGCCAATGCCGACGCCGGTGAACGCGACTTCCACAAGCTTGATCACGCGAAACTTTGCTCTGATTGCGACTACGTCCGCGTTGAACTTCGCGGTCAAACTTACCGCGAATAACTCTGCGGACGCGATCTTTACGGTTGGCGAGCAGATTCAGATATTTGCGAACGGTCCGGGGCGCTTCATCGTGCAGACATTCACCACCGCCACTACCGATTACAGCGGCACTACGATAGTGACCATTCCCATTCCGCAGGTGAACGGATCATGGGGCGTGGGCATGGGCCCGGCAATGCCCATCGGGATGGGGGGAGCCAGCTTCGGGCCGCCACCCGCGCCAAAATGGGTCATGCCAAAACCGGTTGAAGTGGTGGTCTCCGGATGCGAAAAGATTCCTGCCGCGTGTGTCGCGACGGTCGGCGGCATTACCACCACGTCGAACACCTTCACGGTGTCCACCGCGAACCGCACCATCACGGGTATTTTGAAGGACGCCTCCGGCAATATAATGTCAGGAGTCGGCGTGTTCGCGTTCTCTCCGAGCCAGGGTTTTGGCGCCAATGCGCAGACCTCGCTCGCGGGCGTGTTTATCATGAAGGTGGGCGACGGGTCGTTTAATGTCGGCGCGTTCGTTCCGGGCATGGAGTCCTCGCGCACGGTTCCGGTGGTCGTGAACTCGACCGGCGTCTTCGTAGACGGCTCCGCAACCGCGTCAACCGGATCATCCGGAGCAAATCCCTTTGTGCTGACGATGAAAAAACCCGGCTACACGATTACCGGCCGCGTAACCGATGGCACCAATGCGGTTTCCAACGCCTCGGTGTTCGCCTATCGCACCGACGGCCCGGGCAACGCGAACTCCCAGACCGACTCGTCCGGGAATTTCACGCTCTATGTGGACAACGGCGCATGGAAAGTAAACGCCTTCATTCCCGGATTCGGCCCCATGCCGGAGCAGAACGTGACCGTCAGCGGCGCCTCCCAGTCAAACATCAACTTCTCGCCGTCAACGTCCCTTACCTATCGCACGTTAAGCGGCATCGTGTTTGAATCATCTGATGCCAATATCGCGACCTCGACCGAGGGGGTCTCGGGCGTGATCGTGCGCGTGAGCGGAGCAAACGGAACCAACGAGACCATTACCGGATCGGACGGCACGTTCACGCTTCGCGTTCCCTCCGGAACCTACACCTTTGCCGATATCTTCAAGCCAGGATACGGCCGTATCGCGCCGCTTGATCATAATCTTGCCGCCATCACGTCGCTGACCCTTACCGCGGATCTTTACAAGCCGATCCGCGTCCAGCCCCGCCAGACCGTGACCGTAACCGTCAAAGACAACACGGGCGCGGCAATTACCGTCAGCCATGCGTTCATTGACCTTCTCGACATCAACACCGGATTCGGCACCCACGGCGAAATCATCAACGGCACGAGCACCACGATCCAGGTCCCCAACGGCGCGAGCACCACGGTACGCGCGTTCATTGACGGCGTGCCTCCGCAGAATCTTTCCGTAGCGACCGACGATGTCGCAACCACGCTCGTGTTGAGCGGAGTGTTGCAGGTGAACGGAGCCGAAGCGGTAAAAGTGGTGCTCAACAGCACTGCCTCGGCCATGGTTGACATTTCCGGAAAGGTGTATGCCGGATCAATCGGGAGCGGCAATGAACTTGCCGATGCATGGGTGCAATTCGTTGACCCGACCAAAAACATCAGATTCGGCGCTCAGGCGACCTCAAGCGGCATCTTTGTGGTGCGGGCCGCGACCAGCACGTATCAGGTCATCGCGTTCAAACCCGGGTATCTGGGCACCGCAAGCACGGTTACGCTGACCGCAGGTACGGCAAGTTTGAACCTGGTCATGACCGCGGCCGGCTCAAGCATTTCGGGTACGGTGACCTCCTCCGGATCCGGAGTCGCGAACGCCTTTGTCTGGGCAGAGCGAGTCGGCGGGACCGGTTTCAGCTCCACAAAAACAAATGCGTCCGGCACCTATACGCTCACGGTTGATTCAGGCCAGTGGAAAGTATACGCCGCAACCGACGGCGCGCAAAAAACCGCCTACACCGGCAATCCGGTCTCTGCGGGCGCCACGGGCATCACCATTCCGCTCGCCATAAGCACGTCTCTCATCACCAAACTTTCGACCTCAAACACGTTCACCGATACGTCGGCAGGATCATTCTCCGACTCGACGGTGGGCGTGAAAGTGGGACTTGACTCGGGTGCGCTCGGATCGGCCGGATCGTCCGCCTATCTCTCGGCCAAAAAGACCACGAACGTGCCTGTATCGAGCGATACCAATGTGCTGGGCGATGCCGGGTGGGACATCAGCGCGGTCAACGGCTCAAGCGTGGTTACCAATCTCCAGACCGGCAAGACCGCAGAGGTAACGCTGAATATGACAAAAGCTGATTTGGCTGCCGAGGGCATTGACACAACCACGGAAGTTGCCGCCGTTACCGTGGCGAGCTGGAGCGACGATAAAAAAACATGGGAATCATTGAGCACGGTCGCGACCTACAAGGACGCAAGCGGCAATGCCGTAACCTCGACGTCGAATCTCTCCAACGTGACCTCGGTTGATTTTACCACCTCAAGCGCTTCCCACTTCTCTCCCTACGCGCTGTCTTTTCCGACGAACGGCTCCGCGCCCGCAACTCCGACCGGACTGGCGGTCTCCCAAACCTCCGGCGCGGTAACCGCATCACTGACATGGACCGCAAATACCGAAAATGACCTGTCCGGATACTTTGTGTACCGCGATACGTCTTCCTCCGGTTCGTTCCCGCTTCGGGCCACGCTGGGCGCGGTAGCAAGCTACACTGATAATGCCGATGCCGGTACCACGTACTACTACAAGATCTCGGCGTTCAACACGGCAAATCACGAATCAGCGGCAACGGCGGCGGTATCCGTGGCAATCGCGAATGCGAGCGGGGCAAGTACTCCGGCAAGTTCAGGCGGCGGCGGGTCGCCTTCAATCGGGCAGGTAACTCCGGCACCTACTCCTGCGCCAACACCTGCAGTAAGCACTGTTACAAAATCAACCCAGACGCCCGTTGGAGCAACAGCGACAGCACCATCGGGCCCGGCAAACGCGCTCTCCCGCGTGACTAATCCGTCGCTCTATCCACAAGGTATCGTGAACGGCAATTTCGGTCCGGCAACGCTGCGCGCCGTAAAGAAATTCCAGCAAAAGTACGGCATCACCCAGAACGGCCGCGTAGGCCCGCTCACCCGGGCAAAACTGCAGGAAGTATTCGGAGCACAAACGGCTGTTACCACGACACCCGCTCCAAGTCCAACCCCTGCATCCGGATCCATGACCACCGGTGGAAGCGCTTCGGTGTTTGTGCAAGATCTTGCCATAGGAAGCCTCGCTCTATCCACAAGGTATCGTGAACGGCAATTTCGGTCCGGCAACGCTGCGCGCCGTAAAGAAATTCCAGCAAAAGTACGGCATCACCCAGAACGGCCGCGTAGGCCCGCTCACCCGGGCAAAACTGCAGGAAGTATTCAGTGGGACTCCAACTCGTTAACACACTAATTTTACTCACCATGTTTAAATCTTTTCGTCTCAATAGATTCGCAGCAGCAGCTTTGCTTGTATCGGTTGGCGCGTTCGCATCCGTTGCGTATGCGACTCATTGGTGGGGCGGTTACCACTGGGCGCATACCGTCAATCCGTTCATCGTGAAGCTTGGCGATAATGTATCAACAATATGGGACAGCCGTCTTGCTATGGCATCAATTGATTGGAGCGCATCCCCGGTGTTGGATACCGCGATCATTGTCGGCGGGTCCAAAGGGAACTGTCAGCCCACAAATGGGCGCGTAGAGGTTTGCAATAAAACGTATGGCAATAACGGCTGGCTTGGCATAGCATCCATCTGGGTCAGCGGCAGCCACATCACGCAAGGAACGGTAAAGCTGAACGACACGTACTTTAATACCGCGACGTACAATACTCAGGCATGGCGGCAATTCGTTATGTGCCAAGAGGTCGGGCACACGTTCGGACTTGACCACCAGGACGTGGACTTCTACAATAAGAACCTTGGCACGTGCATGGATTATACGAATGATCCTGCTCGAAATGACGGATTGGGCGATAATCTGCACCCCAACGCCCATGATTACGATGAACTCGGCATAATTTATCAGCATCTTGACGCCTTCACGACCCTTTTCAGCACAAAATCTTCCGCGCCGGCATCGGCAGGCGATGACGTTGATACCTCAAATCCGTCCGAATGGGGCAAAGTTATAAAAAAGTCCCGCGACGGGCGCAGCTCTCTTCATGAGAGGGATCTGGGCAAAGGGAACAAGATATTTACCTTTGTTATTTGGGCAAACTAGGATGGTACTTAGTAGCTACATGACATCCCGCGCTTCTTCTCAAAGAGGCGCGGGGTTGTTTGCCGTACCGCTGTTGACAGGTAAGATACTTTCGAATGGATAAGTATTTGAAAATGCCCTATACTGGACGCAATGGATATTCCTTTTTTGAAAAAGATAATACCGCCGGGGTTGAATTTCTCGTTTTTGAGCGGCAAGCCGTCGCGGGTGGTGGGGATTGACATTGGCACGTATTCGACCAAGGTGGTACAATTGCGGTACGAATCGGAGCGGGCGATCCTTGAGACATACGGTGAGCTTTTGAACGCCGGGTATCTGAAGAGCGCCACCGGAGTGGGCAGCGGATTTCTGCGGTTTCTTGACAAGGATATTGCAACGCTCGTGCAGGACGTGCTGCGGGAATCCAAAGTTACGGCACGCGATGCCGTGCTCTCGGTTCCGGCAACATCCGGGTTCACCGTTACCATTCCGTTTCCGAAAATATCTTTGCAAGAGATTAATGACGCGGTACCCCTTGAGGCCCGCAAATACGTGCCGATTCCGCTTTCTGAAGTGACGCTTGCCTGGACGATCTTGGAAAATGACGACACGCGTGATACCATAGAAGTATTGCTCGTCGCGGTTCCCAAGGAAGTGGTCGAGAAGTTCAAGCGCATTGCAGAGTTGACCGGCATCCGTACTCGCGCCATCGAGATTGAAACATTCAGCGTGGTGCGTTCGCTCATCGGACGCGATCCCACGACCACTGCGGTGATCAATATGGGACACCACTCAACAACTCTTGCCGTGGTGGACCGGGGCATTGTCCGACTCTCTCATGGTTTTAACCACGGCTCACAGGAGCTCACCCGTGCAATCGAACGCGGACTCGCGGTCAGCGAAGAACGAGCAGAGGCCCTCAAGCGCGAAATGGGTTTGAGCGATCGCATTGAGGAGCGCGAGATCACCTCGGTCATGACGCCGCTGGTGACGTCGCTGCTTACGGAAGTCAACCACGCCATGCAGCTCTATAATCGGAAAACATCCCGCAAGATCCAGAAAGTTGACTTTACCGGAGGAGGATCCCAGCTCAAAGGCCTGATTGACCTTGCCGCGACACATTTTGGGACTGAAGTAACCCGGGGCAACCCGTTCAGCCGCGTGGTCACCCCGCCTTTTATCCAGCCCATGCTTCAGGAAATCAGCCCGTCATTCTCGGTCGCCATCGGCCTGGCGCTGTATGAACTTACATCAAGATAATAGATACGAATACCAAATGTCAAAATCCAAATTTCAAATCAATGGCCAATTTCAAAATCCAAAAAGTTTTTGGACTTTGGATTTCATTTGACATTTGAGCCTTGAAATTTGAAATTGATCTCCATCTATGCCCGATCAAATCGCATACTCAAATCCTTCACCCAATCTTGAAGAAATCCGCGCACGCCACTCGAACGGCTTTTTATTCTATTTGAGTTTTCTCTTATTTTTGCTCGTGCTTGCCGCATACGGGGGTCTTATTTTTCTCAATCGCGCGCAACAAAGCGCCGAACAGGAGATTTTGGCGCAAATCGACCAGAAACGGCAGGAATTGCGCCCGGAACTGGTGCAACAGATTTTTTCTCTGGAGGCTCGCTTCAAGGCCATGCAGTCGCTGATCCAGAAACACACCTTTCCGTCCCGGATATTTACCTGGCTTGAGCAGCGCACGCATCCGCGGGTTGCTTTTAGTACGTTCAGCTTCGACGGGACCACGCGCAAAGTGGCGCTGGCGGGCACGGCTGATTCGCTGGTCTCGCTTAATCAGCAGATCGGGATTTTCCAGCAGGATCCCAGCATCGAGAAAGTCGATTTCGGAGGCCTTGCATTTAAGAGGGAGTCGGGAAACGTGGCTTTTAATGCCGCGGTGATTCTCAAACCTTCATTTTTACAGGTAACCCCTTGATTATTTTTATGCTTCGCTACGGCATTTCATCATTACTTCTTCTTGGAGCCGTGCTCATCGGCATCTTTTACCTGAAGCCCGCATGGGATCAATTTCAGCAAATCAGAACCGAAACCGACCATCTGCGGCAGCTTTCGGCTGAGTTTGACGACCTGATTCAGAACCGCGACGCGCTCATCGCAAAGCTGAATTTGGTCTCCAAGGAAGATCTCCATAAACTGGAGGCGCTGATTCCTCAAAGTCCGCAGTCGCTTGATTATCTGATCGCGCTCCAGCAACTGGCGCAAGAGAACGGCGTGAGCATCGCTTTCACGAAAGCTGATATTAATCCGCCCGCATCATCGGCCTCCGGAGCAGGTCGGAAATCAGCCGCGATTTCTTCCCCCACCGGACAGCCGGAAATCCCAGCAGCCATGGCATCTGACGCAGTCGGGCAGACCCCGAGATCCCGATCTCCACAAATGCTTAATCCGAATGCGCAGCCGATACCCCGGACAACCGCCATCAAGGATCTGCCGGTCGGCATCGACATTACCGGATCGTATGAGACGCTTAAAACATTTACGGGGCATCTCGAGCATTTCGGGCGCCTGACCGATATTCCCACCCTGAACTTTACCGCGCAGTCGGGCAATTCCTTTACCTTCTCCATGAGCTTAATCACCCATTACCAATGAGCCGCCAAACCTTGATTATTATCGTGATCGCGGTGCTGTTCGGAGGCGCGGGCCTTTGGTTTTTCTACTTCCAATCCTCTTCATCAACCGACGCGACACCAACAGACGCTAGGGCAACGGATCAAAACATTTCGGCCAACCCGGATGTGCAGCGCATCGAGCAGGAACTTGTTGATCTGCGTCGGCTCAAAGATCTGCAGCTTGATACAAGCATTCTCAAAAATCAGTTCCTCCAATCCCTCGAACCCTTGAAAACTCCTCCTTCGCCTCCCCCTGTCCAGAACAACGGCACCACCACGACCTTGTCCCCATCCTATACAACTCCGGGCAGATCAAACCCATTCCTGCCGTTTTGACACATGGCACACACGCTTCTCGACATTCTCATCACGAAAGGTTTGCTCAATCTGAACGAAGCGGCCCCGCTCCGGAAAGAAGCCGCGGATACAAAGGTGTCCCTGGAGGACATTCTGTACCAGCATGACATCTCGGAGACGGAAGTGGCCGAGGCAAAAAGCGAGCTGACCGGATTTCCGACAAAGTATTTGCAGGGCCAAGAAGTGCCTGAGGATGCGTTGCGTGACGTGCTTGAGGACTCGGCAAACTTTTACAAAATGATCCCTATGGGAAGAAACGAGGGATATATTGATATCGGAATGCTGCACCCGGAAGATCCGGCATCCCAGGATGCGATCAAATTCATCTCCTCGCGCGTTGGCATTCCCGCAAGGATATTCGTGATCACGCCTACGGATTTTCGTACCGTCATGCAGGAATATCGCGGACTTTCCGGTGAGGTGACGCGGGCACTCGGAGAACTCCAGCAAGAAGCCCCGGAATTGCAGGTGGTAAGTTCGGAAGAGCGGGTTGATTCCAATATTATCATTGAAGATGCGCCTATCACCAAGATCGTGACGGTCATTATCCGTAATGCGGTTGAGGGTGGTGCCTCGGATATCCACATTGAACCGGGCAGGGATAGCGTGCGCGTCCGTTTTCGCGTTGACGGGGTACTGCACACAAGCATTATTCTGCCTCCGGAGGTACACGCGGCACTGGTGAGTCGCATCAAAGTCATGACTAATCTTAAAATCGACGAGACGCGCATCCCGCAGGACGGCAGATTCCATGCCCAGATCGAAAAGCGCGATGTTGATTTTCGCGTCTCCACATTCCCGACCGCGTTCAAAGAGAAAGTGGTAATCCGGATTCTTGATCCCACTGCCGGTATTGTTGACCTCAAAGGACTGGGCCTGACCGGAAGGAATCTCACGCTCACTGAGCAATCCATTAAACACCCATACGGGTTGATTCTGATCACGGGTCCTACAGGATCAGGCAAGTCAACTACCCTCTACTCGCTCCTGCAAATCCTCAATGAAGAGCGCATCAACATCGTGTCTCTGGAAGACCCCATTGAATATTATGTACGGGGAGTAAACCAATCCCAAGTCCGACCCGAGATCGGGTATGACTTTGCCATTGGCTTGCGCCATATCTTGCGCCAGGACCCGGATGTTATCATGGTGGGGGAGATACGCGACAAAGAGACCGCTCAGCTCGCGATCCACGCGGCCTTGACCGGCCATCTGGTGCTTTCAACCCTGCATACCAATAATGCGATCGGCGTGATTCCGCGCCTGATTGATATGGGCGTAGATCCATTTTTAATCACCCCGACCCTGATTCTTGCGATCGGACAGCGTCTGGTGCGCAAACTCTGTCCGGACTCGCGCAAGAAAATACCGCTTGAGGGGTCGATCCGCGACGCAATGCTAGCCGAGATTAACACCATGCCGGATTCGGTGAAGCGGGCAACGCTTGCCGAACTTCCGGAATTCATCTATCAGAGCGAAGTGAGCCCGACGTGTCCAAAAGGCAGGCGGGGCCGTGTCGGTATTTTCGAGGTACTCTCCATGACGCCCCTGCTTGAGCAGATTATTCTTTCGGCCGCGTCAGAGGCACATATTCTGGAAGAGGCCACCCGCCAGGAAATGCTTACCCTGCGCCAGGACGGCATCTTAAAAGTGCTCGAGGGCCTGATCGGATTCGACGATTTGCTTGAGGTGGCATAGAAAATACAGGTGTGGTATACTGTATACCACTATGAAAAACACAACACGAAAAAAAATCCTCATCATAGACGATGATCCCTTTATCGCCGATATGTACGTGGTTAAGTTCAAGGCCGAGGGGTTTGAGGTTGAGGCGGCCAACAACGGCAAGACCGGCATTGAGCGCGCCACAAAAATGAAACCGGACATCATCCTGCTCGATGTGGTGATGCCCGCCATTGACGGCTTTGACGTGCTGCAAAAACTGCGGGGCGATGCGTCTCTGGGACATCCCAAGATCATATTCCTGACCAACTTTGGACAACGCGAAGACATTGAGCGCGGCATGCAACTGGGTGCGGACGGCTATATCATTAAAGCGCACTTCACCCCAAGCGAGGTGTCCGCAAAGGTAAAAGAACTGCTTGTTCAATAAATTTTTATGCCAACCCCGCATAATACCGAACAACTTTTTGAAGAACTGCTTTCTACGGTGATCAAGCAAAATGCTTCTGATCTGCACATTTCTGTGGGCAGGCATCCGACTATGCGTATTGACGGCGCGCTCATGCCCATTCTGCAGCACGACATTATGACGCCCGACATGGCACGCGCCTTTGTCTTTACGATCCTCAATAAAGAACAGCAGGAGCGGTTTACGCGCGAGAAAGAGATCGATCTCTCGTATGACTTCCGCGACCGGGCGCGTTTTCGCGTCAATGCCTTTTTCCAGCGCGGATTTATCGGCGCGGCACTCCGGCTCATCCCCACCAAAATTCGCACGTTTGAAGAACTGCGGCTCCCGCCGATCATCGAGTCCTTTGCCGCATTCACCCAAGGGTTTTTGCTCGTGACCGGACCCACCGGGCATGGCAAATCCACCACGCTTGCCGCACTCATTGATTACATCAATCACACACGCGCCGATCACATTATTACCGTTGAGGACCCGATCGAATATCTCTTTACGTCCGACCGCGCCACCATTGACCAGCGCGAGGTGGGATCCGATACGCTTGATTTTCACCGGGCGCTCAAGTCCATGTTTCGCGAAGACGTGGATGTTGCCATGGTCGGCGAGATGCGCGATGTGGAAACCATTAGCACGGCTGTGACCGCGGCCGAGACCGGACACCTCATTGTCTCAACCCTGCACACCAATAATGCGGCGCAGACCATTGACCGCATTATTGATATTTTTGAGCCAAACCAGCAAAATCAGATCCGCGCCCAAATCGCCTCTACCCTCATCGGTATTGTGGCGCAACGCCTCATTCCCAGCATCAACGGAGGATTGATCCCGGCGGTTGAGGTCATGATGGCAAACACCGCAGTGCGCAATCTGATCCGGGAAAACAAAACGCACGAGTTGAATATGGTCATTGAGACCAGTTCCGAACAAGGCATGATCAGCTTAAACCATTCGCTTGTAGACCTGATCAGGCGCGGTGAAATCTCCCTGGAAAACGCTCTGCTCTACTCCACCAACCCCAACGAAATCCAGTCCATCATGCGGGAAGGATAATCTATGCCATCATTTGAATATAAAGCACGGACCAAGACGGGAGAAATACGGTCGGGGATTGTTGAGACCTCTTCGCAGGAGGCGGCTTTGGACGCGCTGCACCGCAACGAACTGACGGTTGTTGCCATCCATGCGCAGGCCGGAAAATCGCTGTTTGAGGTAAGTTTTGGCGGACGGGTCAAGCAAAAGGACGTGGTGATCCTGTCGCGGCAGCTGGCCACGCTTTTTGAGGCGCAGATTCCGGTTATCCAGGCGTTGCGGACGCTCGCAAGTGACGCCTCAAAACCAAAGCTGCGGCTGACGCTCACCGCCATGATTGATGACATCAACGGAGGCCTGGCGCTCTCGCAGGCATTTGCCAAACATCCCGAAATATTCTCATCATTCTACGTCAACCTGATTCGCGCAGCCGAGGAGTCCGGAAAATTGCAGGAGGTATTCATCTATCTTGCGGACTATCTTGAGCGCTCATACTATCTTACCACCAAGGCACGCAACGCCATGATCTATCCGGCATTTGTTTTCGGTACGTTCATCGTCGTCATGGTCTTGATGCTCACGGTTATTATGCCGCGGCTTACCGTGATTTTTGAGCAGAGCAACGTGCCGATCCCGTTCTATACCCAAGCCATTATTGCGTTATCGCTCTTCCTGCGACAATGGGGGGTGGTGGTGCTTATTGCGCTTATTGGCGGAGCGATTGCGCTCTGGCGATGGGTAGGAACACCCAAAGGCAAAAGAATGGCGCATCGGCTCCAGCTCAAAGTGCCGGTATTTGGCGAGTTGTATCAAAAATTGTATATGACCCGGTTCGCCGACAACCTGCGGACCCTCATTGTCGGCGGCATTCCCATTATCCGCGCGCTGACCATTACGGGCGACGTGGTCGGCAACGTCATTTTTCAGGAGGTCATCCAGAACGCCGTAGAATCGGTAAAAGGAGGCAACACCATATCGGCGGCCCTTGAACGAAGCCCGGAAGTCCCGATCCTGGTCACGCAGATGATCCGTACCGGCGAGTCGTCCGGCCGGCTTGATTTTATCCTGGGCAGCATTGCGCGTTTCTACCAAAAAGAGGTTGATTCGCTCGTGGAAAATCTGGTTGCCCTGATCGAGCCCATTATGATCGTGCTGCTGGGTCTTGGCGTCGGCATTTTGGTGGCCTCGGTGCTGGTGCCTATCTATAATCTGATCGGCTCATTCTGAGATTGTAACAACCCAATGATCGAGATATTATTTACTATTCTTATCTTCTGCTTCGGACTCGCAGTCGGAAGTTTTTTGAACGTCGTGATCATACGCGGGCACAAAGGAGAAAAACTCGGCGGCCGATCCCATTGCGTGCGCTGCGGGAGCATTCTTTCGGTCCAGGAACTCATACCTGTTTTCAGTTTTTTTGTTCAGAAAAGGCGCTGTCGCCATTGTACACGCAGCATCTCATGGCAGTACCCCCTTGTGGAGCTCGCATGCGCTTTCGCATACCTCGGGGTATTTTTGCTTGCCGCGCCATCTGTCTTTGTACAAATCGGACTGGCCTTGGGCATACCCGCGGCTCTGGTAATCCTGGTATCCGATCTCCGCTTCCAGACCATTCCCGACGGCGCAACGCTTATTCTGACCATACTCGGGCTTGGTGCAGTGATAAGCCGAAGTGTGTATGCCTATGATAGCATGGCCGCGCTGCTCATCGCAGGCATCCTCGGCGGCCTGTGGTTCTTTTCGCACGGACAATGGATGGGGTTTGGAGACGTAAAGCTCATCTTTGCAACTTCCCTGATACTCGGATTCCCGGCGGCCATTGCGGCATTTCTCTTTGCATTCTGGAGCGGCGGCACAGTGGGCGCGCTGCTTTTACTAACGGGCAAAAAACATTTGCGCGAGCGCATCCCGTTTGGCCCGTTTATACTTCTGGGCAGTGTGTTGGCATGGTTTTTTTCTTCCCTCTTTTTTAATCGGACCGGACTTGGTATACTGGTATAAAATCGTCCACGACAAGCTGTGCATATCTTTGCCTTGCGCTTCTGTTCAAAACTCGATAGTATGGAAATACGTAACGTACATTAATTTGAAAGGTCGAAATCATTCAATGACAAATTACATAAGCATGATATACGTAATAAGATAACCCACATGACATTTCTAACCAAAAAACTTACACACGGCAAAAAGGGCTTTACCCTTATCGAACTCTTGGTCGTCATTGCGATCATCGGAGTGCTTGCATCCATTGTATTGGCATCGCTCAATACCGCGCGCAAAAAATCCCGGGACACGAGACGCGTGGCGGACATGAACCAGGCAAAGTTGGCGCTCGAGTTGTACTATGATTCAACCAGGCATTATCCGGACACATCTGCCGGAATCGCCACATTCCTTGCACCAACCTACATTGCCTCCTGGCCAACCGATCCGATTACTGGAACCGCATATACCTATTATGCCGGACTCAATAACCGGGCAGATAACGGAGCGATTGACAACGTATGCAGCACAGCAGCAGCAAGTTGCCAGTTATTCCATACTGGCGCTACCGTTGAAGATCAGACAATTACTGCTATGTCTTCGCGGGCCGGAGGATGTCCGCTCACCACGACCCAAACCGGCTGTAAGGTTTCTCTTGATGAAACCACTATCACTTCAGCTACAGCATTCAACTGCGCCGGTACTGGAGCAGCAGGACAGGGTTGCTACGATGTAATACCCTAGGATGAATTTCCTGAACGACAAAAACCCCTCCGCCTTGGCTGGAGGGGTTTTTCAGTTCTCTTGCCATGTGCTATACTTTTCGTATGAAAGTGCCGAGGAGAAACAGGTCCGGGTTCACGGCCATAGAGATGGTGGTATCTTTGGCAATCATCGTGCTGATCGGCTCACAGGTTATGATCAGTTTTTCCGGCCTTGGACAAGGGGTCGCCCTGAACCGGGCAGCACGGGAAATCGTGGGGGAGATCCGCAAAGCCCAATATGCATCGCTTGCGGTAACGTACGCGCACCTGCCGGTCGGTAGCGTGCCCGCGTTCGTTGTTCCTCCGGCAATCGGGGTGCGTCTCGACACGACAACGCCGCAGCAAACCCTTCGTTTTGCCGACCGCGGCAATGAAACGTGCCCACCGGGATGTCCCACGCCTGATTTTCCAAATCCGCCCGATGGCACATATAGCGATTCACGGGAGCGGATCGCAACCTACGCGCTCCCCGGCGCGATTAAGATACGCAAGATTACGGACCAGACGAGCGCTTCGTATACTATCGTTCATATTTTATTTCAGACCCCCGAAGCAACGCTGACGTTCACCAAAGACGACGGTACGCCGATCCCCGGAAATCGTCTCGATATAGAGCTGACAGGCGGAAACGGGGCGAAAAAAACCTTGACCGTGCACATCACGGGAGAAATCAATGTGCCTTAATATGAGCCATCGAGATATCCAAAAGCACCGTGCTGGGTTTACGATGATCGAAACAGTCATCGCATTCGGCGTATTGGTCGCGGCCATCCTCGGACCGGTTACGCTGGTCGCATTCAGCCTTGCGCAATCCCGGGCTTCCCAAAACAAGCTGATCGCGATAAATCTCGGCCAGGAGGGAATCGAGCTTGTCCGCGCCATTCGCGACAACAACGTCATTTGCGATACATTATCAAGTCCACCACCGGTAGCATGGAACAATAACCCGAACGGAGGGCAAGGCCTTGGGCGGGGAGCTGCAAACCTTTATACGGTTGACGCCAATGACACCGTAACGCAGACATGCGCGTCCGCCTCATTTCCGACTCCCAGGCCGACTGCCGATGCAAACTGCGGCACCAGGTCGCTCAACCTGAATACAAGCAACCTCTATGCCTATGCCGCAGGCACGCCCACGATATTCCGGCGATGCGTCACGATCTGCGTTCCGTCATCGTCGGCTCCGTGCAACGGAGCAAACGATCCGGACGTGAGCGCAGCCAGCGATCAGATGGAGGTGATCTCAAAGGTTTTCTGGACCGATCGGGGACTCCAGCGCAGTATCCAGTTTCAAGAACGCCTCTATAATTGGAGATAAAGATATGCTGCACCTGACACGAAACAGAAAACGCGAATATGGGGATGGGGGATTTACCTTGGTTGAAATCATGGTTGCGGTGGGCATTTTCGCGTTTATCATGCTTGCAACCGTCGGCATCATGATTACCGTCATCCATACCCAAGAGAGGATTGCACGCACGCAGGCCACCCAAGACAACGCTCGATTCTCTCTCGAATTAATCACCAAAGAGATGCGCACCGGAGTGAACTACCAAGTCGGTGCGGTCTGCGCGGCAGACGGATCCGAGATTCACTTTACGGGCACATCGGGAAAACGCGTGTATTACCTTGATCCGAACGGATCCGGTAAAATCTATCGCGCAACCGGCGATATCATCGACGCCGACCAGTGCGCAAACGCCACAAACAGTCAGTTTAATGAATTTACGGGCGACCAGGTCTTTGTGGAGCGCCTTGCGTTCACCCTGCGAGGAGAGAAGGCCCCGAACGCACGCGCAAGCGACGGACAGGCCATGGCCATCATCACCATGAAAGTCAGGCCTGATTTAAATCTACAGACCACCATTGTGCAGCGCATACGCGATATGCCATGAATAAAAAAATAAAATATTATGATACGGACGGCGTGATTCTGTTATTGGTCGTCGTCATACTCACGGCAATTTTCTCGATCAGCGTCGGGATTTTGGGCGTGATCATCGGACAAGTCAGCTCCTCCGAGACGTTTGAGAATTCAAACATCGCGATGTACGCGGCAGACCAAAGCATTGAGCGGACTTTTTATCGGGATCGCCAGGAAAATGATTTTCCGTGCGCGGCTCTATCCTGTACGACCGAGGTCGCGCCGCTCACCCTCGCATCCGGAGGATGCATTGCCACGATCACCATTGTCAAACAGACCGGTCCTTTGTCGAACACGACGATAACCGCCAGAGCATTAAGTACGCCCTGCGCGACCGTAACTGAACGCACGGTTGCGCGCGCGTTTCTGACTACGTACTGAATATCAGTGAAGTCATCCTGAATCCCGACATGTCGGGATGAAGGATCTCTCGCGCCATAAGTGAGATTCTTCTCCGCCAACTGGCGGATCAGAATGACGTGATTTTTACTTTGCATGCCCCATCAAACACCAGAACAGCGCATTAAAGAACTGCGCACAGAGATCAACCACCATCGGTATCTCTATCATGTGCTCAACCGCCAGGAAATTTCGGATGCCGCGCTTGACTCGCTCAAACACGAACTTGCCCAATTGGAGCAGCGCCACCCGCATCTGATCACGCCGGACTCGCCCACCCAGCGAGTCGCGGGCAAGCCGCTTGCTGGATTTTTCAAAGTGCGACACGAGACGCCCATGCTGTCGCTCGCGGACGCTTTTTCGGAACAGGAACTCAACGAATGGGAGGCGCGCATCAGGAAGCTCCTGCCCGCGAGCGCGCCCTTGGATTATTTTGCCGAACTCAAAGTGGACGGATTCGCCGTATCGCTCGTCTATGAAGACGGCGTTTTTATAAGCGGATCAACGCGCGGAGACGGTACGGTGGGCGAGGATGTGACTGAAAATCTCAAGACCATCGATTCGATCCCACTGCGCCTTCGCGAGAATAAAAAGGTTCGCGCAGTGCCGCGTCGTCTCGAGGTTCGCGGCGAGGTATATATGACCAAAAAAGTATTTGGCAAGATCAACGCCGAGCAGAAGAAAAAAGGACTGCCGCTTTTTGCCAACCCGCGCAATATCGCCGCAGGGTCAATGCGCCAGCTTGATCCCGCGATGACCGCGTCGCGCAAACTCGATTTTCTCTGCTGGCAGCTGGTTACTGATCTTGGGCAGAAAACGCACGAGGAAGAACATCTGATCGCCCGCATATTCGGATTTAAGACCGTAGAGATCGCGGAGCGCTGCAAAAACACCGATGCCGTGATGGCCTTCTGGAAACGAGTGCTGGACGAACGAGAAAAACTTCCATTTCTCATAGACGGCATTGTGGTGCAGACCAATTCCGAAAGAGTATTCCGCGAGCTTGGCGTGGTCGGGAAAACGCCGAGAGCGGCGATCGCGCTCAAGTTTCCGGCAGAGGAGGCCACCACGATCGTGGAGCGCATTGTCGTGCAGATCGGCCGCACCGGCGTGCTTACGCCCATCGCGGTATTGCGCCCGGTCTCGGTTGCCGGAGTGACCGTATCGCGCGCAACGCTGCACAACCTCGACGAGATCAGGCGGCTCGACGTGCGAGCAGGGGACACGGTCGTGATCAGACGCGCCGGAGACGTGATCCCGGACATTGTGCATGTGCTTCCGAAATTGCGTCCCCGCAACGCCAAAAAATTTCAGATGCCAAAAAAATTCTGCGGCCAAAAAGTGGTACGCGCCGCGGGCGAGGCGGCGCACCGCATTAAGCATCCGGAGCAATGCGAGCTGGTTGCGCGGGAACGTTTGTATCATTTCGTCTCCAAAAACGCATTCGATATTTCCGGACTCGGTCCCAAGATCATCGACCGCCTGCTTGAGGAAGGACTGGTTCAGGATGCCGCGGATTTCTTCGCGCTCACCGAAGGAGATATCCAGCCGCTCGAGCGGTTCGCGGAAAAATCAAGCAAAAATCTCATTACCGCGATTCAGAAAAAAAAAGCGATTGATTTTCCTCGCTTCATCTACGCCCTCGGCATCCTGCACGTGGGAGAGGAGACCGCCATTGATTTAGCGGCCCGTTTTGGTACATTGGAAGCATTGCGTTCCGCCGGACAGGAGGAGCTTGAACAGATTCCCCATGTCGGTCCGGTCGTCGGCAGAAGCGTTTTTGCGTGGTTCCGCAATCCGCAAAATCGCGCTCTGCTCGAGAAAATGGCTAAGGTAGGCGTTCATTCCCGGCCGCATCACAAAGAACCGCTTGCCGACCGCAACGCGCCGCTTGCCGGACTCACCTTTGTCCTCACTGGCACACTTTCCCAACTTTCACGTGATCAGGCAAAACAGCGAATCCGCGAACTCGGCGGAACCATATCCGAATCCGTCAGCAAAAAAACAAGTTTCGTGGTGGCGGGCAAAGAACCTGGGTCGAAACTGGATAAGGCGCAAACACTAAAAGTCACAATCTTGAACGAGAAACAGTTTCTCAAAAAAATCAAATGATCACTAAAGAAGACGTACAACATATCGCGCGGCTCGCGCGGATCGAGCTTACTCCCGAGGAAGAGGAGCGGTTTGGGCATGAGATTTCGGCGATTTTGAAATTCGTCGAGCAGTTGAATCAAGTGGACACGACCGGGATCGAGCCCATGACCGGAGGCACGCACCTGGAGCAGATCGTGCGGCCAGACGAGCAGATTGATACGAGCATTGAGCATCGCTCGGGCGCATTGATCGAGTCCGCAGCGGAAACAAAAGACCGGTGGGTCAGCGTCAAATCCGTGTTTGAATAACTTTTTTATGCAACTCAACCAGCTCACCATTACGGAAGCAGCCAAAGGACTTCGCTCCAGAGAATTCTCCAGCGAGGAGCTTACTCGTGCATGTCTGGCCGCAATCCGCGAGCGCGACAAGGACATTCATGCTTTCCTGAAGATTTCGGATCGCGCGACTGATGCCGCAAAAGAAGCGGACAAGCTCTTCAAAAACGATCCTGATACCGCACCGCCTTTGACCGGCATTCCGCTCGTGATAAAAGATAATATCCTGATCGAGGGTGAATATTGCACCGCTGCCTCGCGCATGCTTGAGAACTATATCGCGTCGTACGACGCGACCGTGATCAGAAAATTGAAAAACCAGCACGCGGTCCTGCTCGGCAAGACCAATATGGATGATTCGGCAATGGGGTCGTCAACGGAAAGTTCGTATTTCGGCCCCACGAAAAATCCGCATGATCTGAGACGTGTTCCCGGAGGATCGTCGGGCGGATCCGGGGCTGCGGTTGCGGCCGACATGTGCA
Source organism: Candidatus Sungiibacteriota bacterium (assembly GCA_016196115.1). Classification (GTDB taxonomy): domain Bacteria; phylum Patescibacteriota; class Minisyncoccia; order Sungbacterales; family HO2-52-23; genus JACQRW01. The sequence goes on along the minus strand of JACPYI010000027.1, from coordinate 7,392 downwards.
TTGCCGGTCTCGGATCGGACACGGGTGGGTCCATCAGACAGCCCGCGTCATTTTGCGGCATCGTCGGGATGAAACCGACCTACGGCGCGGTCAGCCGCCACGGGTTGATCGCCATGGCGTCTTCCCTTGACCAAATCGGGCCTCTTACCAAGACGGTCGCCGATGCCGAGATTCTTTTTGACGCGATCCGGGGACAAGACGGTTTCGATGCGACCGTTGCTCCGGAAGACAGTTTTTCCGATGAACCCATGCCTGAAAAAATCCGCATCGGGGTGCCAAAAGAATATTTTTCAGACGGTCTTGATCCCGATGTGAAGGATACGATTACCAAACTGCTTGCCGCGTGCGAGTGGGCAGGCGCCCAACTGCACGAAATAAGCTTGCCGCACTCTTCATATGCGCTTCCCGGATATTACATCATTGTGCCGTCCGAAGTATCCGCCAATCTTGCGCGCCTTGACGGCATTCGCTACGGCTATCATGAATCAAAGAGCATGACGTTGTTCGACGTCTACGCGCAATCGCGCGCGGCCGGATTCGGTCCCGAGATCAAGCGGCGCATTATGCTTGGCACGTACGCGCTTTCCGCCGGCTATTACGACGCCTACTACACCAAAGCGCAGCAGGTGCGCCGGCTCATCAGCGATGATTTTTCCGATGCCTTCGCAAAAGTCGACATCCTGATCGGGCCCACCACGCCGACACCCGCATTTCTGTGCGGAGAAAAAACCAATGATCCGCTTAAGATGTATCTTGCCGATATCTATACGGTCGCGATTAATCTCGCGGGCCTCCCGGGTATGTCCATTCCGGCCGGATTTGTTATGCGCGACGGCATCAAACTGCCGGTAGGCCTCCAGATCATCGCTCCACGTTTCCATGAAAAACAGCTGTTCGCGATCGGAAAAATTATTGAAACGTTACCATGAACGATACGCCTCTTGAACATCATGCCGTAGACATCATCACCGCCGTGATGGCGCTTCTTATTGGTCTTGCCATTCTTACTTCGCTTTTGCGCACCGTGCCTGACTGGTACAATGCCTTTTTGGCATGGCTCCAATCATGGCATTTGGGAGCGTTTCCCTTGCTGCTTATGATCCTGTTCATCCTGCTCGACGTAGCACTCATCGGATTTATCGCATTTACGCTACGCCGGTACGGAGAACTCATAAGCGCACAGCCGGCAAAAACCACCGAGGCGGCACCCGCCGATCCTGCCGTGGAAATACGAGTAGCATGGAAACAGATTGAACTGCTCATCCAAAGTCAGAATCCATCGGATTGGAATATGGCCGTTTTGCGCGCAGATGCGCTTCTTGACGATGCACTCAAGAACGCAGGGCACGATGGTCTCACCATGGCCGACCGGCTGAAAGTAGTCGACCCGGTCCAACTTCCCTCGCTTGACCGCGTATGGTCCAGCCACCGCCTGCGCAATGCCATCGCCCACGACCCAACTGACCAGCACACCCGCGAGATAATCATCAGCGCTATCGCAAGCTACCGTCAGGCCTTCCGTGACCTCGGCTTCATGACCGAACTTTCCCCGGATACCCCCCTTCCCGGAGACGCCCCGGACAATATTCAGTTTGGCTAAAACAACTCCATTATTTTATATTCAACACTATACTCACGATCGTGGATGAAGTGTTGAATATGGCTACGTCTTGAATTTATCTTCGCTTTCGACTATACTCTACAAAGAGGTGATTTTTCTTCTTCGCCGAAGCGCACTCATAGATACAGACCATGGGCGCGCATCGGCGGGGTAGAGGAGAAGTACCTCGCGAGGCTCATAACCTTGAGACGCCCGTGCAATTCGGGCCCCCGCGATGCATACTGCATCAAAAACCGTCCGATACGTCGGGACGGTTTTTGATATAGAAAAGCGACCGGAAGCGAATGTGTTTTTCAATATCATGATGCTTGAGATACATTTCCATACTTTCCCGGCCGCGCGATGTCAAAATGCTTACTACTCGATCACGACCGAGAGCCGCAAGCAAATCATTCATCATTGGAAAAAGGGGGTACAAATTTTCTGCTTCAACGGTTTTCAGCCAAAATCAAAGATTGGATGTCTCATGACATTTTTCCTCTGCTGTGTTAAAATGTTCTAATGAGTATCATCTCATGCTTGTAATAATCAGTCAAATCACATGAGCAGAACATTCAATCAAAAAATAATGCGCATATTGGTCTTTCTCGCATGCCTCGGCATTCTCGTGTTCCTTGCGCTTCACTTTATGACCATCGTAAGACAGGGAAAACAAAAACCGCAACTTCCGGCTGATGCGGGAACTGCGCCGGAAAAACCCTCAGTCAATATCCAAAATACCCAGACGCAGGCCGTTCCGCAAAACAATCCCGCACTTTCTACGATCAACTACCGCGACCATCGGTTTACTCCGCTCACGACGACACTGGAGCAAAATGCCAAGGGCACGGGATGCGTCATTAGGATCGTGAATCAGAGTAACACGCCGCTTATGGTCCGCTTAAGCCCGCACGAGAAAGCGCTGAAAGGAAACTACGGCGGGCAATATGATCCGATCGGGCCGGGAAAATCCATCATCATCGATCCGCGGTTCGACATGGGGTACGAGTCGTTCCATAATTTCAACGCACCGAGCGAAGAATTCCACGTGCGCCTTACCAATTCGTGCCGGAGCGATTTGTAACCCTATCCTCTTGCTAAACATGGATCTTGACGCCTTGCACGGAAAAGTATAGGTTCTTGGTATTGATTTTTCACAACGAGAGGAGATTGCGCGATGCAAAAGTTCGTGGATGTACTTGCTCGCTGGTGGCTTTATCACTGGACAATTGATCATACTGATCGAATTTATGAACTGGCAGGTGTTGATCTTTTCATCCTGCTTTCGTACGGCAGCAAAGAAGAGTGCTTGACCACCGCATCACGCGAAATCACGATACGCGGAGCAGGCATCTCAAACAACTACTTTGCGGATGCATCACTTGTCATCACTACATGTGCCTATACATATCCCTTATGGGAGCATGCATACAAACTAGATATTTTGCACAAGTATGGAATGCCAACCATTGATGAACAAACCATCTGGGTGGAAAATATTCATCACACCTTTGATGAAGCATGGAAAATTTATCAAGCGGTTTTTAAACGCAAGGGTGATTTTGACGGGATAATCGTCGTGATAACCGGAAAAACGCATTCGCGAACCGCATGGTTGATGTACCGCGCGTTGTTTCCTCGTGCGACCATACTCATCTCCGCAATCATGGCCGAATCAGAATACCAGCCGGACCATCCAATGGTGGCCCAACAGACGCGGGCACGGTGGTTTCGTACCGCTTTATTGCGGCATATGGTAGCGCGAATTCTTTTTATGAAGCTCCCGATAATCGGATTTCCGTTTCTGCGGATCGGACTCCGGCTGCTTCAAAATGTACATCATAAACTCGCTCAAGATACCACAACCACGACGTAAGTTGTGGTTCTTTTTATAGATCATCAGGTGTCAATCACTGCGCCTCGAATTTTGAAAATACTTTGCCGTCTCCTTTGGTGTCGTAGGGAAGACCGAAAGGATCGGGCGGGATTGCTTTGAGGATTTTTTGCGCGACCAGTTCGCCAAGCGTTTTGGGATAGCGGCCAATGCGTTCTTTGAAGAGCGCGGCTGCTTTTTCGAGAAAATCAAGCGTGTCAATATGCTTGATCTGTGCTTCGGCCTGCTGCTGCACGATCCCGTCTCTTGAATTTTCGTAGATCGAGACCCAGATGGCGCGGGTCTGCTGCCGCAGATCTTGGCGGTTACCGTACGTTGCGGCAACGTATTTTACGTTTGCCGGGGCGCCGGGCGTGCGTGCCGCAACATTCATGTAAATCGCCGCATTTTTGCGGTCTTTGAGATAAATGTGGTAATCCACCCCCAGGTAGTAGGGTATCTGCCAGTCCGGATCGGCGACCGCAATGCCTCGCTTGCCGATCTCAGTCGCCTCATCCACACGGTCGCCTGCCGGAAGCACAAGCTCGGCAAACGCATAGGGGTAGCTGAATTTAGGATCAACGTCATTGATGGTCTTGATATGCGCGGCAAGACCGTTGAGCCGGTCGGCTGCGAGCGTGGCAAATCGCTGGATCACGCCCACCCATAAAAACGCCGCCGTGGCGGAGTGAAGCCCCATGTCTGCAGACCGTATGACCGGCGCCGGGATCAGCAGCAACGGCGGTTTGGGCTGTTGGTTTTTTAACACGTCAAATGAATACTGCGTGGCGACGATTCCAGCGCATACCACAATGCCGATAATAACATGTAGTACAGTACGCGGCATGAGGAGATCCTTCACTTTGTTCAGGATGACAAAAAAATCATAATAAATTCACAAATCTTTTTTCGCAAGCAGCTGCTTGGCAAGATAGAGCAACACAGCCGCATAGAGTAGTGCATAAAGTCCGGCAAGCAGGATCATGCCCACATCCACCGGCATATGATGCACGATAGCATTCCGGATGTTGAACTTCTCAAGATTGGGGACAATATAATAGAGGGCTTTCGCAACTGCCTTGAGTGCAATCGAACGATGCTGCACGTACTGCAGGAGGACCGAGAGCGAATGCCCGATGTAGAGCACGAGAATGCCGTAAATCGCGGCGGCAAACGGAGTGGCAAGGGATGAAAAGAGCATGACCATGGCAACAAAAAGCCCTGCCTCAAAAATCTGCAGCACGATCGCCCCAAGCGAAGGCGCGTCAAAGCCGCCGCCCGCGTATGCGACCACGCCAAGATACACCGCGGCCATGCAGAGCGTGATGAGCGCGATTGCCGCAAACAAACCGAAAAATTTTCCCAGCACGAGTTCGAGCGTCGAGACCGGTTTTGACAGAATCAGGTACAGCGTGCGCCGCTCGATCTCGAGCGAGATCAGCGAGGACGCCAAAAAGATGGTGATGATCATGCCGAACAGATACATGCCCGCGAGCCCGATCGAGCGGATTACCACAAGATCCTCTCCGAGCGAGATGGATCCGAGAAAGACCGTGAACAGGATAAAGAGCAGCGCGAATACCAGAATACCGTGCAGAATCCGGTCGCGGATCGCGGCGCGAAACGTATTTTTTGCGATCACGAAAATATTTTTCATACGTTGGTATCAGAGCGGAACAGCAGCGTGCTTTAAGCGGCTTAGCGTACTCGCGTCAAAGCGTAAGCATGCTGCTGTTCCGCTCTTGCTCAATTGCCGTAACAAATTGCTCTTCAAGCGTACGCCCGTTGCAGAATTGTTTTACGTCTCCGGCATAGACGAGCTTTCCCCGATGGATGATCCCGATCTCATGGCAGATTTCCTCCACGTCCCCGAGCACGTGCGAATTGAAAAAGATCGTCTTGCCGTCACCATGCAGTTTTTTGATAATGCCCTTGATCTCGCGCCTGCCGATCGGGTCAAGCCCGTCGAGCGGCTCATCGAGAAACACATGCGCCGGATCGTTCACGATCGCCTGTGCAAACCCGAGCCGCTGCTTCATGCCTTTGGAATAGGTGGCAATTGCGTGGTTAGCCGCATCGTAAATGCCGACCAACTTCAAAATCTCTCCGTATTCATTTTCGGTTTTGCGATAACTTTTTTTGAAAAGCTGTCCGCAAAACATCAAGAATTCCATGCCGGTGAGCCGATCATAAAAATAAGGATCTTCGGGCATAAAGCCGATCTGCTCACGGCTCGGCGTGTCATGCGGTTCGTGCCCGTCGATCTTGATCGTGCCGCCGTCGGCCCGCACCAGTCCCACGAGCATTTTTATGGTCGTGGTCTTGCCTGCCCCGTTGGGGCCCAGAAATCCGAACACGCTGCCGGTCTTTACCGTCAGCGAAAGATCGTCCACTACGGGATTGCCTTCATAACTTTTCCGGACATTGCGAATCTCGATCATGGTCAAAATTGTATATCTTTTACAAACATCCTGCAACCATGGGATTCTTTTCCATTCTAAACAATTCACTGACGATCGTTCAAAGTTTGTTTAGAATCAAAGTTTCTCTTGCCTAAGAGCCAAAAAGGCGGTATGATCTGGAGGGTTTTCTGCCGGTGTAGCTTAATGGTAAAGCAGAGCCCTCATAAAGCTCGGAAGGAGGTTCAATTCCTCCCATCGGCACCGCGCATACACATATGTCGAAACCGCAAATAAAAAATAAAAAGAAGCTGCGCTGGAAGCGGATCCTGCTCAAACTTTCGGGCGAGACGCTCGGGGGCGAGGGCAAGTTCGGCATTGACGTGCACGCGGTCGAGTATATCGCGGGCGAGATCAAAGACGCATTCGATCTCGGCTGCGAGATCGCGATCGTGATCGGGGGAGGCAATTTCATCCGCGGCGGGAAGCTGGCAGTCGCAGGCATTGACCGGCCAACCGCCGACACCATGGGCATGCTCGCTACCATGATTAATGGATTGGCACTCCGAAGCGCGCTCGAACGCTTGCATATCCCCATACGCGTCATGAGCGCCATCATGGCAATCCAGGTCGCGGAGCCGTACACGAGATTGCGGGCGTGCGATCATCTGGACAAAAGACGCGTCGTGATCCTTGCGGGCGGCACCGGGAATCCATACTTCACCACCGATACCGCGGCGGCGCTGCGCACATCCGAAACCAAAGCCGAAGTCCTGCTCAAAGCGACAAATGTGGACGGCGTATACTCCGACGACCCGCGCACCAACAAAAACGCAAAATTGCTTCGCGCCCTTGACCCGCGAGACATGCTCGACCAAAATCTCCGCGTCATGGACCTGACCGCCGCCACCCTTTCGATCGAAAGTGACACCCCCATCATCGTCTTCAACGTATTCCGCAAAGGAAATCTGAAGCGATTGATTTTAGGACAAAAAATCGGCTCCGAAATCCGTTCCAACAAAAAATAATAAATGTATGCGGCCGTAGCTTAGCCGGTCAAAGCGCTTCCCTGTCACGGAAGAGATCGTGGGTTCGAATCCCATCGGCCGCGTTTTATAAAAAACTGGCGCCTTTGTGGGTGTCAGTTTTTTATAAAACGTTATCGATGGGATTCGAAGGGCATTCCGAAAATTCTCACTTGCTTGAGGTTTTCGGAAACCCCGGCTTCAAAGGAGGAGCACGCCGCGCAGAAGCGCGTGCGAGCGACGGGAGAGGAGGGATCCTATCGGCTGCACTTTTATGCGATCCTATGGATCCCATCAAACCCTTCTTTTGAACCACTTCACGCTAAAGCGTAAAGATTCCTGAAGCGGACTAACTATCCTTCCCCCTATTGTCAAGACAGTAGATTGTTAATTGATAGATGGTATCGGCAACAGAATTTTTTTGTCGTGTGAGACGAGCCGAACATCGACCTGATATTTTTTCGCCTCGTACAGACGATCATACTGCGTTGTTTT
>JACPYI010000021.1 GCA_016196115.1 Candidatus Sungiibacteriota bacterium | reverse complement strand
AAAACAACGCAGTATGATCGTCTGTACGAGGCGAAAAAATATCAGGTCGATGTTCGGCTCGTCTCACACGACAAAAAAATTCTGTTGCCGATACCATCTATCAATTAACAATCTACTGTCTTGACAATAGGGGGAAGGATACTGCGCATGCCTAATGACGGTATTGTATATCTCATGTTGGTCTGGCGTCAGAGAAAGTGTACCTTGAGTGATACGCGCCATGCTCTCCATCTTTTTGAGAAAGACGACGGCTTGGTGCCATTCTTTGGCTAATGTCTCTGGGCTGGACTTTGAGTGGAATCTTTTCTTTTCCATTAGGCATCTCCTTATAAAATTGTAAAGGTACAAAAAAGCCCCCTGTTTATCTGGGAGCTTTGGGATGCGTCGTCCGACAGCGATTTTCTACGATGAATTACACACGTAACAACACATTCCAAAACTCCCAGCTAGTGGGCTAAAGAAAAAGAAGTTGAAAAAGTTTTGGAATTGCCTCATAATCATAAAAAGATAAAACTATTTTTGTTGAGGGAGCGCGCGGCAAAAAATCACCATGCACGCTCCCTCGTGTCAGTAGTAGGGGCACGGGACGGAACCCGCACCCCTACCCTGTGTCTCCCCATAGAGGTCCATAGGACCTCCCTTCTTCAAAAGGAACTGCGTCTGATGGCTGAAATAAGATATGATTTCAACCAGAGCAGCGATAAAAAGACAAATGGCTTTCTCTCTTCGTCGCTATGCTGATTTTATCCAAACAAAAACTCCTCTTTGTCGAGAGGAGTCAATCAAATGCGTTTTGTGGCTTGCTTCCTATGCTTTCTTCAGACAAATCGCATCAAACCGACCCCTTCCGGTAAAGAAGAAATAATGCTTAAAGAAAGCAACATATTTTTGGCCGATGGATTTCATACGATGGTAGTGCTGTGATTGTTATTATTTCTTGTGCGACTTTGAGCCAACAAAAGAAACCGACGCCCAGATTACCAGACCGATCACCAGTACGCCAAGATAAATTATGATTGATGTATCCATAGGTATGTATTACTTACGACTTTAAGAGAAGCCGAGTTGCAAGCAGATAGAGTATCCCAGCCACAACGATGCCCGTAATGACCACTGGGTCTGTGAGCGATGCGCCGGTGACGATCTTTTGAATCACCAGCGATCCGGCAGTGAGCAGTCCGAGTTCTCGCAACCATTGCGCTCCCGTTTTATAATGACGCGGATTCATATCTATTTTGAGCGTATTCCAATCATAGAAACCTGTCAACCATAAGTCAGTCACAACAAACCGGCAGGAGACATCGTCAGTTGTGGGTTTTGTTGGGCTATCTCTGTCTGGGTAATGCATACGAGCGTATTCGCTACGATATGCAACGGGTCTATTACCTCATGTCCAGCACTCTTTATTTCTTCAAAGTAAAGCGAGAGTTCAGTACAGCCAAGCAAGAGAATACCGACCTCCTGCTCCTCGAGCTCTCTCATGGCACCGACAATAAAATTCAGCAATGAGATATCCTTTCCCGCCTTAATCGAATAGATCGCCCGCATAACCTGAGCCTGATTCATGCCTGATGGAGTCGCCCATTCGATGCCCCGCACCGCCAGTGCTTTTTGATACAGTTCACTCTGCAGGGTGCCGTCTGTTGCAAGAATGCCGATTTTTGCGCTCTTCCCGCAAACAGCCGCGAGGTGTTCGGCAGTGATCTCCACCATATCAATGATCGGTACAGGAATCACTGCTTGTATATCATGTAACCGCGTATGAGCTGTATTACAGGGAACGACCAAGGTCGTTACGCCGATGTTCACGAGCGTGCGCGCCGTATCAATAAGCGCCCGGACATACGATTCTCCCTTGTCCTCCTGCAAAGATGCAGTCCGATCTGGTATCTGCGGATTGGTAAAACAGATCACTTGTAGATGATCCTGATCTTTGGTCGCGGGAGTTGCCTCAATAATCAATTTCTGAAGCAAAACTCCCGCCATTGGCCCCATGCCGCCAACAATACCGATTCGTTGTTGGTTTTCAGTTTTCATGCGGAAGATACCTCTTCATAAGATCAACTATGGCATCATGCGGGATTGCCTCAAGCACATTTCCTGCACGGCCTTTCATGGTTTCTGCGGCAAAAAGCGCATCATATACGGCCTCCTCGGTCGCCTCAGCCGCGGCCAGGAAAAAGACGTTTAGCTGGCTGTCGGGCATACATGAACCGACCGCGCCCGAACTCTCCAATCCGTCTCTGCTCGTGGTAAATGCAATCGCATAATCCCCGCTTCCGGTTGAGAGCACAGAGCCGGTTCTTGCAAGACCTACAAATGTCCGGTGCGCAACACGCCCGAGCTGCCTGGATGTAAACGGCGCATCAGTGGCAAGCACGATCATGCATGATCCGTCATCACGCGGCACCCAAGCGTCAAAATCGGTTTTTTTCAAAAGTCTACCAACCGGCACTCCATGAAGAGTCAGTGCTCCCCCGTAATTCGTCTGCACCAAGACGCCGACGATGTATTTCTTGTCCTGTGCTGCCACGACACGCGACGCAGTGCCAACCCCGCCTTTCCACCAAAATGCCCGCGTGCCGGTTCCCGCGCCGACATTTCCGATAACAAATTCTGTTGAACAATTTTCATACGCCTTGCGTACGTCATCTTTTGTCAGCGTGTCGGCATGCAGATCATTCAAAAACCCGTCATTCGTCTCGCCGACCACAGCATTGATCGAGTCGGCTGCCGCAATGGTTTTGTTCCGGTCGAGTACGATGTCAACAAGTCCGCGCATAACCGTTCCAACTGCGAGCGTATTCGTGAGTCCGATAGGTGTTTCAAGCGTGCCAAGCTCCTCGACCTGCGTGATGCCGACAAGTTTGCCATATCCGTTGCCCACTGCGATCGCCGCAGGTGTTTTCATCTGAAAAAAATCGGGGATGCCAGGATCAATAATTGTGATTCCAGTCCGAATGTTTTTCCCTTCGATTTTTGTATAATGGCCAACACGAACGCCCTCGACATCGGTGATGCGATTATGCGCCCCCGCGGGCAAAAACGATTTTTGAAAACCGTACTCCGCGAATCTTTTTTTATTGTTCTTACTCTCCATATCAATGCAAACCCGTGATGTTGATTTTCATTGGTATGAATTCGACTTATTCCTATGTCGAAAATTTTTAGTAGGGTCGACGGGATAAAAACCTGCCGACCCCCGATACTCTTAATTGCTCAAATTCAGCAACCAATCCAATTACTCCAGTTGCACCGGCAGCATTGCCATGTCCACGCGCCCGTGAACACGAAGTGTATTTGACGGCACCGCGCATCCGGAAACTGAAATAACCTTTCCGTTGACCACCCATGGCCGGAATAAGATCCGACAACTGAAGAGCTCCGCAGCATTCCTGTTCAGATTCTGCACAGGAATCCGCGCAACGCCGGTTTCCAATCGCCGTTGAATGATAATCGGCTGTTTGTCATGTAGATGAGCTCGAATCCATTCCTGCCAGTCGGCAAGATCAAGACCGTGACCCATCAGTACGCCATACGAACGCGCCGATAGTGCGTTGGCGCCGCATATTTTCAGCACTAAGGAGTCACGGACTTTTTCGGGAGCGTTCAGCAGGTCATTCAGCCGATCAAACGCGATTCCGTCAACCGTACAGGGGAATGAATGACTTGAGTCAATCACGGAAGAATCCGGGAGTACGTCATCCAATATCGCATAGTCCATTGGACTAAGTTCTCGACGAAAGAAACCAGCATGGCTCCTAAAGATCGAAAACCACACCTTATTCCCGAAGTGAGCAAATTCCGGCACCATCCGAACAGCGCCAGAAGCCGCGGATTTGACCAATTCCGCGAGCATGCCGCGTGTCTCGAAAATCGGGAACTGCCGCCAGATTGTTCCGACCGACTCATGCCGGAAAGAAACTCCGGAGCTGGTGACGGAAACTTCATCGAGCGAATCAGTCGTGATCATCTGCGCGTTATATCCTCTTGATCGCAAGTGCTCAACGAGCCATCTCATCTCCGGAATATAGCACTTGCTCCAATCGTGTGACACCACAAAGAGTAAAAGACCCTTGCTGGTCAACCAATCAAAACATGATTGCCACTGTGCTTGATTGATTCCATATACCGCATCCATATGCACTACCTCGGGGAATCCGCCGGGCATCTCATCGTTTTCAGACGCAAAAAGCTTTTGTCTGGCATCAGCACCCTTGTAATGCAAATCTGGCCGCGCAATAGAGAAACAATCCGTAGGAGGAAACAGATAGAGCTGTTTGAGCGCCTCATCTTCGATGTGCACTCCCTTCAGAATAACCGGATGTATGACATTGGTAGCACCCTTTGTATCGGTGGCACGAACGAATTTATCGCAGACCTGCTCGAAACGGCGCATTGCTGTCGTGACCAACTCTAATTCGCCACGATCGCAAATCACCGGTTCAGGTACTACTCGATACCAACTGATACGTGATCCGGACGGAAGCTCTGCCGCAAATTCCGCGTCCGCAAGAGCGGCCATGAGATCGGGCCCACTGTTGAGATCGCGAATTATAGTATGAATTCCTTGCGGCAATACAACATGAGTGGGTCCGAACTCCTTTTTCCTGGGTGAACCCCACGGAAAACTCCCTTTATGCAGTTGACCTTCAAATCTACGGAAGAAGTCCGCATAGAGCTGTCGAGCGCACACAAATTCCCTATGGTCGTTATGACACCGCTCATGCACGCATACCGCCCATTGAGATCCGTATGTCCAAGCGGGCATTCTTCTCGCGTCTTCTGGCCTGGAACGCGCCATCATATTAAAGTAACGGGCTCCGCGTTCATCAAACAACGCAACTGCTGCGTTGGGCGATACACCGCTCTGGAAATAGCGCTCGACATCGCCTGGGTCTTCAAACACCAAACAATCTTGTTGATCTGATGTCCCATTCTCTATGTGTATTTTACTTAACGCGTCGATGATCCTTTCGGTTCTCGAATTTCCAGCAAGTGTAAAGATAACCCGTGGCACGTCAAAAATTCTTGCTTGCACCTGAATTTTTTTCAGCATCTCCTGTTCCCTCCTCTATTATGGTTTTGTGAAGAACGAAACCAGACCTTTGGCCTGGAAATTATTCGGCTTCTTTTCCGTCAAGAGCTAAACAATTTTCAGGTCAAACAAAAACCCCTTGGCTTTGGCGGTCAAGGGGTTTGAGATCGGTATGCTAATGCTTATTTCATACGTTCCAAACCACCAAGCCGCCTTCTGTTGCGAAGGGTGACGCATTTCATCCAAATAAAGTAATGTATGGAATTGCTTGGCATATGCATAACCATCAAGATAATTAACCTCTAGGTTACCCTACCAAACCCGCAAATTTTGTCAATACGTGTGCTGTGGAAAACTATGACACAAGTTTTATCTTGCCCCGCCTACACCAATCCGCTTAAAAACTTGTCCACGCTCATGATCCGGATATTCTTTTTCCGGTAATCAACGCCTGTTTTCCTTACCAGTTGATAGACAAAGGGAATCTTAAGTTTGTCGATAAAGTATGCCAGGGGCCTGGAGATCTCTTCCTTGCCGGATTTTACCTCAACGGCGAACCATGGCTTTCTGTTGACCGTAATCAAAAAGTCAACTTCTCTGCCCTCGATGTCGCGCAAAAAATACAACTCGGCTTTATGGCCCTCTGCATCATGCAAAAAATGCACCATTTTCAAAAGGTGAGACGCGACCATGTTTTCCAGACGCGGCCCCGTATCCGCCACCTGCGACCAATCCCACAAATACATCTTCGGTTCTTTGCGCAATGACTTAATGGCACCGGACGCATAGGGATAAATCCTGAAATGATAATAGAAACGCTCCAAAATATCCATCCATGTTTTTACGGTCGCATGCGCCACATCAAGATCGCCGCGCAATGCGTTTAGTGACAGCAACGATCCGACTTTGGAGGGAAGAATCTCCACCAAAACCTGTAAGGCGGAGAGATCGCGCACCTGCTCAATGTCCCGAATATCTTCCTTGATTAAGCGGTCGATGCGCTCATTATGGAAGCGGCGAAGCGTCTGTTGGTCTTTTTTCAAAAATGGTTCCGGGAAACCGCCAAACTCAAGCAGGTCTACAAATGCCCGATTTGTCGGTTGATCTGGCTCCGAAAATGTGAGGTCTTGAAACACCGTCGGGGTTGCGCGCGCGCCACATACTTCGGCGGATGAAAACGGATGCAGCCGGTAATAATGGTATCGTCCCATCAAGGAGTCTCCGCCCTTGCGGTACATATCAAGCCGGGCGCTTCCGGTTACCAAAAAGTGGAACCGGTCTTTATGAGTGTCGAATTCTCCTTTGATATGATTTTTCCACTTTTTGTATTTGTGCAGTTCGTCGAAAACAACGAGACCGACTCCGGCCGGAAATTTGCCCTCCAAGATGTCCTTTCTATCCTGCCGATTGTCCCAGTTAAGATACGCGTATGTCTTGTAGTCCTGCTCGCCCAAAAAGCGGGCAAACGTGGTTTTGCCGACTTGCCGGGGTCCGCCCAAAAAAACCATTTTTTCTTGCAGATCCGCCCGTACCATCGCATGAAGATAGCGATCTTTTACCATACATAGACATTATACTATGATAGAAAATCTTTGCAAGATTTTTCGACTACGGGTCAAAATTCCGGCTGTGGAAAACTAAAAATAGCCAAGTTACCGTAATGTGCTAAGATGAGTATGAAAAGATTACTAAAAATAATCTAAAAAAATATGGCACTACATGTGGGAATCGGCACGAGCCGGAACAGCGAGAGCTCGTTCGAGGCGGGCAAAGAAGCGTGCGAGCGCGCGCTTGAGAAAATACCAGGGCATAAAGCGGAGATGATCGTCGTGCTTGCGTCGGTCATATTCGACCAGCAGGAGATGATCAAGGGCGTGTATGCCACCGGCGGCGGAACTCCGGTGGTGGGGTGTACCACCGCAGGCACCATCACTACCGAGGGACCGCTCGAGCATGTCGTGGGGGTGCTGGCGCTACATTCCGATACGCTCGGATTTCACCCGGTCAAAGTCGAAGGCATTTCGAAAAGCATGCGTGAGGCGGGCAAATCGTTTGGCACTCAGCTTCAGGAAAAATCTCCGAAAGTCGCCTTTCTTTTCTCGGATGCGCTTTCGGGCAATGGCACGGAGATGGTGCGCGGCATTTTCGAACTCCTTGGAAGCGGCTTTCCGCTCATGGGAGGCGCTGCGGGCGATGACATGAATTTCAAGAAGACCTCGCAGTATTTCGGGGATCAGGTGCTCAACGACGCGGTGGTCGGATTCGGCATCAGTGGTGACGTAAAATACGCGGTGGGCGCGGATCACGGCTGGAAGGATCGGCACTCCGCATACGGTGACGAAAAGCGAAGGCACCACGCTCTACGAACTCGACGGGAAGCCGGCATTCTCGCTCTATCAGGATTACTTCGGCGAGCGGGCGTCGGACTTTAAAAAGACTCTTTTGCTTGCCGCAGTCACCTATCCCCTGGGCATGAAAACTGATCAGTCGGAAAAGATCATGATCCGCGTGCCGCTTTCAGTGAAAGATGACGGCTCTATAATCTGCGGCGCTGAAATCATCCAGGGAAGTCAGCTATACCTTATGATCGGCACCCAGCAAAGCGCGCTTGCGGCTGCAAAAGACACGGCCGAGCGGCTTAAGCGAACCGTGCCGACTATCGAGCCGATCATTGTGTTTCTTTCGGACTGCGTGGCGCGAAAAATCCTGTACGGCGAACACGGCAAAGAGGAGATAGATTCGATCAGAGCAACGGTCGGCGAGCATGCGCAGATCTTCGGCTTTTACTCATATGGCCAGATCGCGCCGTTCAGCGAGAAGCCGATCAACGTCAACACCTGTGATCCGGGATTCTACGAGCAGTCCATTTCGATCGCGATTTTCGGGGAATAGCAGACAAAGAACATCACACCTAAAATCCCCCGCTCATTGCGGGGGATTTTATATGGTCAAGTAACCCCTCACACCCCTCTCAATCTCAGATACTCCCCAAAGAAGTTCTGCGGTTTCCTCCACCACAGAGACAACCTGGATGTATCGGCGAGGAGAGAGAAGAAGAGTCATCATCTGGATCACGCCCGCATTGCTACTCGCTCTCGTGCGGCATGGTGGAGCTTCTTGAGATTTCTCCAATCACGCATTCGTTCGTAGATTTCCTGTTTGGTGAGCATTCGTGCCATGTATCTGGTGTAACGCTGCGGGGGTGTGAGGGGTTACCTCGCTGCTGTGGAAAACTTAATGGCTGCTTTCTCTCCGCCTCCGATACACAAAGAACCATACATAGAAAACAGTCAGAAGCCCTATATTTGGGATGAAGATCTGCGGCGAGCTCCATGGGATGCCGTTGATTTCAAAGCGCGAGATGGGCCAGAGAAACGGCGTGGGAAAGAAACGATACGAGTGCGTGGGAATGTCAAAAAGGATGTGCAGGCCCCATGCGGAGAACTCCCAGATGGGACGGCGGAAGAACGTCCAGAGCATGAAAAAGAGTATGAGGAAAATGACGAAACTATGCGTGAATTGGTAGAGCTGGCTGACATAATGAGGAATGTTGGATGACGCGGGCGGCTCGGAAAAATCAGGCCGGTCGCTCAATCCCAAGAATACTGCGACAAATTAAATGCCGAACGAAAAAAGATCGGGCATCATACCGAACAAAAAAGAGAGGAAGAAACTCTTTCGGTTTTTCCGTCCGAACGCGAGCCCGCCCCACAATCCATGAGAGAAAATATCCATAGGGAATTAAGAGTTGCGAAGCGCGCGAATAAATGTCCTGACGGTCGTAATCATCACCGGCACTTCGAGATAATCAATGAGTATTGCGATCCATGCAAAGGTAACGGACTGAAATGCCCGTGCGCCTATCACAAACTCATCCGTGATCCAGAAAAGATGGACCCATTGGATCTGCAATGCCGCCAGATACCATATGCTGCGCCAAGAAAAACCTCTTTTCAGCTCACGCCAATATACCAGTGATACGGACAGGAGTGCGGGAATCTCCGTATAGTCAACGACTATAAGGCCCCATTTCAGAACGCCGGAAGCCCCAAAAAGCGACACGCCAAACAGGCGCGGTACGATCGCGTCGCCGAACAGCCATATCAGATGTATGGTTTGCAACAGAAAAAGCCCGGTCGTGATGCCGACATTGATGATATAATGCCGATCATACCATGCCCAAAACTTGTCGAGACACTCTTTCACAACTCGTAATATATCACAGAAAGAGCAGCACGCCAAACTTGAACGGCAGAAGTGCTCATGGTACTTTTGATGGATTATGGCTACTCCATATACTCAACAATTTCTTGACAATCGCCCGGATGAAGAACTCATAAATGATTATCTTAAAGGAGACGAGGCCGCGCTTCCTGCTCTCGTCAATCGTTATCTGAAGACAATCTATAATTTTTGCTACCGCATGATCGGCAATGCGCAGGATGCCGAGGATGCGGCGCAGGAGACATTTGTAAAAACATGGCGCCATTTGAAAAAATACCGCCGCGGACGGAATTTCCGAACGTGGCTTTTTGCGATCGCTCGCAATACGGCGATCGATCTCTTGCGGAAAAAGAAGCTGCCCGTGTTTTCTGATTTTTCCAGAGCAGATGCGGATGCAGACAACGACAATCCTCTGCTCAACACCCTGGTTGACGAGTATCCGCTGCCGGATGAGATGATGCTCCGTCACGCCGATAAAAATAAACTCGAAGACCTGCTCCAAAAACTTCCTCCTCGTTACCGCGAGGTTCTGCTCCTCTACTATAATCACGATATCACCTTCGAGGAGATCGGCATCATTCTCAACAAACCCCTCAACACCGTCAAAAGCCGTCACCGGCGAGGATTGATCGCGCTACGGAAGTTATTGCAGAATACCGACAAAATTTAAATCAACACTTTCTCACGATCGTGGATGGAGTGTTGAATCCATTTCTGGGATGGGGTAAGATATATTTACTTTGAATTACGAAACCTCTCAAGACCTTGAATACAACAGCACGCCCAATATCCTCATCAGATCATGAGTTTTGAGATATGGCGTATTGATGAAGGAAAAAGTGTTCACGATTGAGCGCTACCGGAGCGCGTAGGCAAGAATCGAGTAGAAGTAATTGGCAAGGTATCCGTCAATGGATCGGGGCAATGACGTAACGAGTCCGTAGAACATCTTGAGATTCCTGAAGTTCAGTTCGATCAGCATACGGGTATTGTAGAGATGATACTGGAATGCGGTGATGAGTTTACCCATGTTCTTGCGGGGTCGGGCAAACAAGATTCGTT
>JACPYI010000025.1 GCA_016196115.1 Candidatus Sungiibacteriota bacterium | reverse complement strand
GTTGTAGTGAAATGACCCCTGTGGATAATTAAAAGTAGTATTCATTACAAAGTGCTAAAAGAAGAGAATATGAGCCAATAAATACGTCGACTTTTGCTCTTACTTTAGCACTTTTCTGTGGGTTACTAAATACCACTTAAACCCAATAAGTTAAAATATATGGATGAAATTATTACAGAAAAAAATTATCCGGTTCAGGGATTGTGGGTTTTCAAATCAATCCTCGGCTCTTTTTTGAGTTTGATTATTTTA
This sequence comes from Candidatus Sungiibacteriota bacterium, assembly GCA_016196115.1. Taxonomy (GTDB): domain Bacteria; phylum Patescibacteriota; class Minisyncoccia; order Sungbacterales; family HO2-52-23; genus JACQRW01. The sequence continues at coordinate 16,836 of JACPYI010000025.1, read as the reverse complement.
GTACCGCTGTTTTGGTTTTCTCAATTTAGCAAAAGTAAAGATTTAGAAATTAGTTTATATATTCCTCTAATTATTATCTTTGCAATTTTTCACTTTGTTGTTACTATTTTGCGCAGAGCAACATTCCATTATTCTATTGAGGGACAATTTTTAACTTTGCGGCAAGGTATTCTCTCAAAACAACAGCGGCACATTCCTTATGGTGTAATCCAAAATCTTTTTGTTAAACAAGATTTGTTTGACAGGATTTTTGGACTTGCTTCTCTAACAGTTGAAAACGCTTCGCAAGGAGCAGGAGCTTTTACTGCCCCGCAAGAACAAAAAGTTTTTGGATTGCGTGTTGGTAATCAACGACAGCAACAAGTTGAAATGGTCGGATTTTCTGGAAATAAAGTTAGTATCCCTGGACTTACAAAACAAAACGCGGAGACACTAAAAGAAATTGTTTTACAGAAGATGAAAGAAAATCGGCGGCGGCGGAAAGCGAGGGCGGGCAAAAATTCCTCCCCCCAACCCCCTTCCTTTTTGCCCGCCCGAGCGTTCAGTTTGGCGCGCGAAGCGCGCCGTCAGTTCCGCTCAAAATAGGTTCGGATTTCGTCAAACAAACGCATAGTTATAAGTAAAGGAATATGCCTATTTTGTTCAAGAAGGGTTTTATCCAAATACTAAGTTTGAGACTGTAGAAGAATACCTCTCCAGACTGTCATTCTGATTCGTCAGCGGCTGCGGGGCAGGTTCCTTAGTTCCGTTCAAAGCATGTTCACGCAAAGTGTATAATTACAGCATTAGTATTAAAGTGGGAAATGAGTAAAAGGGGATAACCTGTGAAAAGATAATAGCATTCAAACAGAAAACAGCATATATATGCTGTTTTCTGTTATAGTCCGAAGCGGTATAAAAGTATTGCACTATGTTTATAAGTGGGGTAGAATGTTCTTGTAGTGGTGAAATGTGGATAGAGTTGTGGATAACTTAAGGAAAGTGGGGATAACTCATCATGCTGATCGGCGAATACAATCACTCGATTGATGCGAAGAAGCGGCTGGCCATTCCGGCTAAACTTCGCAAACTGTTCGGCGATCGGGCAATTATCACCCGCGGGCTCAATAACTGTTTGTTTCTGTATCCGATCGAACAGTGGCAGGAGCTGACCAAGAAGCTTGGTCAGCTCCCGGTCGGACAGGGGGATACGCGAAGTTTCTCGCGGCTTATGTTCTCCGGAGCCATGGAGGTCGAACTCGATCAGCTGGGCAGAGTGCTAGTTCCTGATTATCTGAAGTCATACGCGGAGCTTTCCCAACGCGTGGTGATCATCGGCGTATATGACCGGCTTGAGGTATGGGACGAGAAACGCTGGCGGCATTACAAAGAGGAGGCCGAAAAAAATACAGATATGATCGCGGAGAAACTGGGCGAGTTGGGCCTCTACTGATATGGCAGATGTGCATACGCCGGTATTTTTGAACGAAGTGCTTGAGATATTTGACCCCCAGCCCGGACAGGTCTATGTGGATGCGACGGTCAACGGCGGAGGGCACGCGCGCGCACTTGCGGATCGAATAGAGAGAACGGGCCGCGTGATCGGCATTGACCTTGACCGGGAACTTATTGAGGACCTCCGTGCAAGGAATGAACAAGAGAGCAGAAAAAATATCGAGCTGGTGCACGGCAATTACGCGGACCTCGGCGCCATCCTGAAACGGCTCGGCTCTGACAAGGTTAACTCGCGATGTAACGTCGGAGTTGACGGCATACTTTTTGATCTGGGATTCAGTTCGTATCACGTGGACCAGTCGGGCAGAGGATTTTCATTTCTCCGCGATGAGCCCCTTGATATGCGCTACGACCCGACGCGAAATGAGCTTACAGCCGACAAAATCATCAATACGTGGAGCGAGCAGGCAATTGAGAATCTTCTTCGCACCTGCGGGCAGGAGCGGCATAGCAGAAGGATTGCCTCGCGCATTGTTGCTGAACGCAAAAACAAGCGCATTGCCACGGCAGCTGTGCTTGCCGAGATTATTCGTAGTAGCATTCCCCACAAGTCGCTGACGCGTATTCACCCGGCAACCCGCACGTTTCAAGCGCTACGCATGGCGGTAAACGACGAATTAGGAAATATCGAACGGGGAATTTGGGCGGCGATAGAGAAGCTTCGCGGGGGAGGAAAGATTATCGCGATTTCATTCCATTCGCTTGAAGACCGTAGCATTAAACTTTTTTTTCAAAAACTTCGGAAAGAGCAGGTGCTCGAGGTGCTCACGCCAAAACCGCTCAAGCCCTCGATTAGGGAAATGACCATAAATCCGAGAGCGCGTTCAGCAAAACTTCGCGCAGCACGCAAGATTGGCTGACGGCTCGCATCAAAATTCCATGACCGCATTGGCATACGCATACGAACATATAGCATCACGAATGGCGTTCGGCAACACCGGAGCAGTGCGCTCTTTTCAATTTGCCAGGATCAACCAAAAAAGCACAGTAACGTACTGTCTCATCGGGCTTATGGCTTTGGGAGCGATTCAGTATCTCGGAGCGCTGTATTCGATATTTTCTTTCGGGCTCCGGCTGCAGAGCGAAAACCGGCAGATTTCCCGGTTGAGCGGAGATGTGGATGCGCTTGAACTTAATGTGCAGCGGATCTCGGCCAATTTTCCGGTCGAGCACAAAGAACAGTTGGATTCCATGGAAAAGATCTCCCAAGTGCTATACCTGAGGCAAGATCAGAAGGTTGTCTCATATGTCTCTTCACTATGAAGCGGACCAAAAAACAGCGCGACGAGCATATCGGGAGACGGATGACCATCCTCCTCCTCTTTTTTTTCATCGCGGTCGGTGCGTTGATCTCCCGTCTTTTTGTGCTTCAGGTCTTGCATCATCGCGAGTATGTTGATCTTGCGTCGCGCCAGCACAACTCGGTCCAGCAAATCTTTCCGGAGCGTGGTCTGGTGTATGCGCAGGATAAGGATAAAAATCTCATCCCGCTTGCGCTGAATCAAACCCTGAGTTCCCTGATCGTCTCACCCAAGCTCATCAAAGATCCGGAGGCGGCCGCCGGCACTATCGCCAATATTCTGAATATTCCCCGCGACAAGATCGTGCAACAATTTTCGAAAAAAGACGATCCATACGAGATTATCGCGAAAGAAGTCGAAGCAACGGACCGGGACAAGATAGAAAAGAATAAAATCCAGGGCGTTTCGTTCAAAGAGGAAAAGGGAAGGGTATATCCGCACGGTGCGCTTGCCTCGCAACTGGTGGGATTCGTGAGCAGGATCAGCGATCAAGAAACCGGGCAGTACGGCATCGAGCGTTTTTTTGAGCAGGATCTGACGGGCGAGAAAGGTCTCCTGGAAGGCGCCAAAGACGCCTCGGGATTCTGGATCGCGCTTGGGAGAAAGATCGTGAATCCTTCCAAAAACGGATCCAGTGTCGTTTTGACGATCGATTACAATATTCAGGCCAAAGCCGAAGAGGTGCTTGCTGTGGCAAAAGAGAAGTGGCGCGCGCCATCAGGAGCAATCATCGTCATTGACCCTCAGACCGGAAAAATACTTGCAAGCGCGGGCAATCCGTCATTCGATCCCAACGAGTTCTCAAGCCAAAAGGATTTTTCGGTTTTCCTTAACCCGCTGGTGCAGGACACGTATGAAGCCGGCTCCGTGATCAAGCCGATTACCATAGCCGGAGGCGTGGAGGAGCATCTGGTAACGCCAGACACGACCTATCAGGACGCCGGCCTGATCAAGATCAACGGCTATGAGATAAAGAATTTCGACGGAAAGGCGTACGGAAAACAGAGCATGACGCAGGTGCTTGAAAAATCCCTCAATACCGGTGCCGCGTACGTCGCGAAACTGCTCGGTCCGAAGCGCCAGTACGATTACCTGCGGAAATTCGGCTTCGGCGAGAAGAGCGGGATCGAACTTCCTGGGGAGGTCCCGGGAAATCTCACCAACCTTGATTCCGGCAGAGAAGTCGATTTTATCACCGCCTCATTCGGGCAGGGGATCGCGATCACCCCGTTGCAGCTTGCATTTGCTGTGGGTTCCATCGCGAACGGCGGAAATCTTATGAAGCCGATTGTCATCGAAAAAGTAATCGACGACTCTGGAAACATCGCCGAGCGAAAACCGGAAACGAGACGTCGCGTTCTTTCCCCCGCCACCGCGGAAACGCTGACTAAGATGCTTGTTTCCGTTGTAACCATCGGCTATGAGAATCGCGCCGGCGTAAAAGGATATTTTGTCGCCGGGAAAACCGGTACCGCCCAAATCCCGAACCGCGCCGGCCGCGGATATTCGGACAAAGTAATCCATACGTTTGTCGGATACGCGCCCGCCTTTCATCCCCGTTTTCTCGTGGTCTTGCAGCTCAACGAACCCACCGGCAACCGTTTCGCATCCAACACGCTCACGTCGTCCTTCCACGACCTGGCCGAATACATCTTAAACTACTACGAAATCCCGCCGGATGAGAAATAATATCCAGAATTTGAATAAAAGCTGCTCCTTATGGGGAAGCAGCGACGAGGCAAAGGGCGATCAGGACTTGATACAGAAGGAGTGCCTATTTCCTCAAATGCCGAGCAGTTATGCTGATCGTGTATTCTTCGCGATCAAAAGGATTGACGTGCGTAGATATTTCGAGGCATATATCTTGGGATGGGACATTAGGAAATTCTGTGGTAAGAACTTCGTTTATGTCTTTCAAAACAAATGTAATGCCGTGATGATGCTCGGGTTTGTCACAGTTACACCAAAATCGTACTTCCTTACCCCGATCGAGATTTAAAATACGATGATCTATTGGCATAAAATCCTCCTTGTTGTAAGAGCTAAGACTTACTATCAACCTACTATTGCGCACCAAAAAAGTCAATACCTCGTTTTTTAACTTAGTATACAAATTGACACGATCGTGAGCAGTTGTATACTAAAGATCAATAATCATGAATCATGATTTACTCTTATGAAAGGAGTTACGGTCACCCGTATAATTTTAGAGAAGCTGCAAGAAGTCGGAGAGGGTACGCTCGAGACATTTTTCCCCAAGAACTATGCATATGCTGCTCTATGGAGGCCGCTGCTCGGTTTGGATAAACCAAGAAAGATCACTCACCACACGATTTCAATGAATTTATCGCGGCTCAAACGTGAAGGATTAGTAGAGAAATCTGGTACAGGACGAAAATCCGGATGGCGGCTTACCACAAAGGGTAAAAAATATATCGCAAAACAACCCAAACGCCTTGAGATGAGCAACCTGCGTAAAGATGGAATTACACGGCTTGTTATCTTTGACATCCCGGAGCGAGAGCGAAGAAAGCGTGACATCATTCGTGCTGAATTGGTATGTTGTAAGTTTAAACGCCTTCAAAAAAGCGTCTGGATCGGCGAATATCCGCTACCCCAAGAGTTCATTTCGCTTTTAGACAGTCTTCATTTAGCGCAAAATGTGCATATCTTCAGTATTCGTGAAGAGGGTACGCTGGGTTTTTTTTCAAAATCATGATAGTATACAATTACTCACGATCGTATTAATTTGTATACTTAATTTTGTAACAAGAATTATATATGAGGTTGCAGTGCGTACCGGGAAGTGATATATTTTTCTCGTTGGCTCCTATCGTCTAGTGGCCTAGGACACATGGTTCTCATCCATGAAACCGGGGTTCGATTCCCCGTGGGAGCGTTATTGGGGGAGGATAAAGCCGATTTTTTCTTGGACGTGGCGGAGCGTTTTATCCGCGATTTCCCGGGCGCGGTCGGCGCCTTTATGGAGAAGGTCGAGCACATATTTTTTATTTTCCGCAAGTTCGTGATATCTCTTTTGAAAAGGAGTCAGTTTTTCAGTCAGCAATTCGCCAAGATCGTTTTTAAAATCCGCATAACTTTTATCGCGATATCGGTTTTCAATTTCCTGAAAATTTATATCACTGAAGGCGCCATATATCCGCATCAGGTTTGAGACGGCGGGCTTTGTCTCTTCGTTGTAGCGCACCTCTTTCCCGGAATCGGTAACTGCGATTTTTATTTTGCGCCGGATCTCATCCGGTGGATCGAGCAACGCAATATAATTATTCGCGCTCGCCGCGGACTTGGACATCTTCTTTGACGGGTCGTCGAGTCCCATGATGCGCGCCGTTTCTTTCCGTAGCAGCAGTTCCGGGATCTTGAACGTCTCACTAAAATGGTTATTGAATCGTTCGGCAAGTGAACGCGTAAGCTCGACGTGTTGTGATTGATCCTCGCCAACCGGCACTGCATCTGTCTGGTAGAGCAAGATGTCTGCAGCCATGAGGGTTGGGTAGTTGAGGATACCAGCAAATGTCTCTTTTCTAAAATCCAGCGCTTCCAGAAGTGGCTCAAGTTCTCTGAGCGCAGCTTTCACGCCAATTACAGAAATGACTTGAGTCGTCTTCTTTATCTTCTCTAAATTTAATTTCAATTCCTTAAAATCTTCAAAACTAAGTCTCTTGGCTTTATCCTTGAACTGCGTCATGCGCTCAAGCTCGCCGAGCGGGGTCATGGTATTGAGGATCCAGCCCAGTTCTGCGTGGGCCGGGACGTGGGATTGGATGAAGATGGTGGATTTTTTGGGGTCTATGCCTGCGGCGAGGTAGATCATCGCGGTACTGAGGGTGTTCTCGCGGAGTTCTTTGGGGTTTTGCGGGATCGTGATCGCGTGCTCATCAACCACACAGAAAAACGCTTCGTACTGGTCTTGGAGTTCAAGCCATTGCTTGATGGCGCCCAGATAATTGCCGATGTGCAGATTGCCGCTCGGCTGTATGCCGCTTAGAATGCGTTTTTTCATAATATGCAACAAGCATAAACCCGTCTTGCTACCAGCTACACCTCTATCACCACGGGGAGTACCATGGGGCGGCGGCGGGTTTTGTTGAAGAGGAATTGGCCGATGCGCTCGCGCAGCTCGTCTTTCACGTGCACCCAGTTGATGGGGCGCTCGCCGTGGACCGTGACCTCCTCGACGACTTTTCGGGTGAGCAGGCGCACTTCTTTCAGGAGATCCTGTGACTCGCGCAAATAAATGAACCCGCGCGAGATAATATCCGGGCTCGTGCGCACTTTGCCGGATGCGTTGTCCACCAGTGAGATAATAACAAAAATTCCGTCTTCAGCCAAGTGCTGGCGGTCGCGCAGCACCACTTCTTTCACGTCGCCCACGCCCAAGCCGTCCACCATGACATAGTCGTTGGGCGCTTTTTCTTTTTCTTTTCTGATGCCCGCATCGGTGATGCTTACGATGTCGCCGTCCTCCGCGATCATGAGATTTTGTTTGGGCATACCGGTCTCCTCGGCCAGATCCGTATGCAGTTTCAACATGAAGTAGTTGCCGTGGATCGGGATCAGGTACTTGGGCTCGGTCAGATTGATCATCATCTTCAACTCTTCCTGCTTTGCGTGTCCGCCGGCGTGGATGTCCATGGACGCTTTGTGGTAGATTCTCGCCGCCTTTTTATAGAGCACGTTTTTGAGCCGCTGAATGGTTGCCTCGTTGCCGGGGATAACCGATGAAGAAAAGATGATGGAATCGTTTGGCCGGAGCGAGATCATCTTATGCTCGTTGTTTGCGATGCGCATGAGCACGGCGCGGTCCTCCCCCTGGGCGCCGGTGCAGATGATGGTGATCTTCTCTTCCGGATAGCGGTGCAGATCTTTGCTGTCTACGAGCGTGCCTTTTTTGATAGACATATAGTTCAACTGCTGCGAGACCGCGACGTTCTGCTTCATGCTGAATCCCTCGATCACGACTTTGCGGCCGTACTTTTCCGAAAGCCAGATGAGCTGCTGGATGCGGGTGAGCAGAGACGAGAATGTGGCGGCGATGATCCGCCCATGCGCGACTTTAAAAATCTCCTCGAGGGAACGCTGGACGTCGGCTTCCGAGATCTGATGTCCGGGATCTTCGGCATTGGTGCTTTCGGATACAAGCAGGGTTACGCCCTGGCGGCCAATCTCGGAAAGCCGGCCGATGTCCGCTGGGCGTTCGTTGACCGGAGAGTGGTCAAACTTGAAGTCGCCGGTGTGTACCGCCGTGCCTCCGGGCGTCTTGAGCACGACGCCGACGGAATCGGGAATATTGTGATTGACATGAAAAAACGAGACCTCGATCGCGCCCAGCTGCACACGGGATTCAGGCGTGACGACCTCGATGTTGGGCTTGGCGCCGAATTTAAACTCTTCCTGGCGTTTCAAGATCATGCCGCGGGTTAATGCGGTTGCATATATCGGCGGGTTGCCGAGCTTGTCGAGCAGATGTGGTATCCCGCCGATATGGTCGTAGTGTCCGTGCGTAATTACGATGCCGCGGATGTTTTTCTTTTTCGGTTTCAGGTACTCGATATTCGGGATCAGATAATCAATGCCCGGCATATCTTCGTCCGGCCATTGCAGCCCCATGTCAACGATCACGATGTCATCGCCGCACTCATATACGTAGCAACTTCTGCCCACTTCGCCGCACCCGCCGAGCGGGATAAAGCGAAGCGCGTTGTTTTTCGGTTGGGATGCGGGCGGTATCGCATGTGCTGTGATACGGCGCATTGGCGCGGCCGTTCGGTTCGCGGTTCTTGGTGGCCGTCCGAATAACGGCTTTCGTAATGTTCCGCCAGGATGACCAGACCGGACGGGTCCTCGGCGAGGAGCCATAGATTTTTCACTCATCATAATAAAATAAACCAAACTTAATGAATAAAAGAGATAAAAAACAAAAGGAAAGTGCGGGGAGGGAGACTTGAACTCCCACGAGCTTACGCTCACAGCGCCCTGAACGCTGCGTGTCTGCCAATTTCACCATCCCCGCAAGGAGAGGCTACGACGAGGAAACACCAAAAGAAAATAGGGGATCGAGCCAAGAGAATTACCAGATGGTACTATGCTAGCACATCTTTGGAAAATATGCAAGTCCTGAGTTATGCACAGGGCTATCTTTTCAGCACGCGTTTTGTTTTGAGATACCACTCGCTGATATCGGCGAAACGGTTGGCGGGAAGCGAAATCTTGGTGATGTTTACGCCCTGTATGTTTGCGGGAATAAGATAAAAATAGAGCTGCGAGAAGAGGAAAACGGCCGGGACATCCTGCGAGACAATGGCGGAAAATTGCCGGAGTATGTCGTTCCGTTCTGCAGGATTGCTGGTCTGGCGGGCTTCTTCTAAAAGCCGGTCAGCTTTGCGGTTCGCGTACAGGGCCACGTTGAGTCCGGGGTCTTTGACCTGGCTTGAGTGCCAGAAGGCGAAAGGATCCGGCTCATACCCGTAGACCTGGCCGAACAGCAGCATCTCAAAATTGCGCGGGCGTATGACCGTTGTCTCAAGATCCGCAAATGATTTTTTCTCAATCTGCACCTCCATGCCCACCTTTGCCAGCATCTCTTTGATTTTTTCGGCGGTCTGGAGCAGGTCGGGCCAGTCGGACGTAGTCAATGTGAGGCGGAGCACTGAAGGATCTTTCGATGCCGCTCCGGCTGGCTGCCCGGACGGGAGAGTTTTTTTGTTTTTTGCGCCCGTCGTTTTCTGATTTCTTGAAGACAAAAGAGCTTTTTTTTCGCGAATGCCGTCTCCGTTCTGATCAACCCATCCGGCTTGCGTGAGAAGCTGTTTTGCCTCATCTGGATTGTAGGAGAGCTCGCTCGACACCGCCGTCTCCTCGCCAAGCCAGGGAAGCGGCGAGTCAAGCGGGGTAGCGCCTCCGGATACGGCCGTTTGCGCTATCTCTTTTTTATTCAGGGCGTGCAGGATCGCCTGACGCACCCGGCGGTCCGCCAGGACTTTTGATTTGCTGTCGTTGAAGAAAATGCCGAACAGGCGCGGAACCTGGATCTGGAGCACCACCGAATTCTTGCGCGAAAGCTCCGGAATGCGCGCCGGCGTGACCGGGCCGAATCCGTCAATATCTCCTCTGCGCCAGGCGCCGATCAGATCATCTTCAGTGGGAAAAAAGTAGAACACGACTGTGCTGATATAAGGACCAGTTCCATAATAACGGGGGTTGCGCGTCAGTTGATACCATATGAGCGTGCCGTCGGGCTGCTGTTTGAGCGAATCATATTGAAACGGGCCCGATCCTACGGGCTTGAGATTGAATTCGTTCAGGCCGGCCTGCTCCGGAGACACTTTTTCCCAGACGTGTTTGGGGATAATGCCCACGGTGAGATTCTCGATGAACGGCGCATACGGAGCGCGCAGCGTAAACCGGAGCGTGAAGCGGTCGAGCTTCTCAATCTGCACGCCCTGCCAGTTGGGCCGGAGCGGACTTTTAAACGCCGGATTCTGAATGGTCTGGATCGTAAAGATAACATCATCGGCGTCAAGCGGCTGCCCATCGTGCCAGACCGAGTTTTTTTTCAGCGTCACGGTATAACTTTTCGCATCCTCGCTGATCTCGTATCGCTCTGCCAGGTCGGTTTTCAAGGCGCCATTGCCGTCGTATGCCAGGAGACCGGAGAAGACCAGGCGGGACAGATCTCTATCGGCATCGCTCACCGCAAGCACGGGATTAATGGCTCGCGGCTCCTTGAGGATTCCTTCAGCATATGTTCCGCCTATCTTTGGCGCCGGGTTTGTAACAGCATAAAAAATCCTGCCAAAAAAGGTAGCACCGCTTGCAATGCTTATGAGCGCCAATGCGGCAAAAAAACGTTTTTCCCGCGTCGTAACTATATGCGGCAAATAGAAAAATTTACGAAATGTCAGCAACTTCCAATTATTCCAATACCGCGCAAGGCGGTTGAAAAAATAATTATTCATGAGATAAAGAGATGCATTATCTGCGCAACAAGGTGTTGAGCACGGCCGTCGCAAAAAAGAGAGCTGTAAGCACAACAGTGGCCCACAAGATGCTCCGCTCCATGCCTCGCCGCGTCCCGTAAAACGCTCCGCTGCCGCCAAATGTAGACGACAGCCCGCCGCCGCGCTGCTGGAGCAAAATTGCCACAACGAGCAGAACCGCTACGATGATTTGGATGATATTGAGAATATGCATTTTAAAAAAGTGAATTGACGAGCGAAATAATGATTGACGCAAGGAGCAGCGTCAAGTATCCGTGAATTTCCACTTGCGGCAAAATCTGATCGGCAACATACAAAAGTCCTACGTTGATAACCAGATTAAAGAGTCCCAATGTCAGCCACACGATGGGTGCGGTGACCAGCCGCACGATCGGCCGTACCACCATGCCGATAAACGCGAGCACGGCCCCGCCGATCAGCAAGGAAACATAATCCCCGCGCACGATAAACCCGGCCAGATACGAGTGCAAAAGATACAAAACCACCCCATTCAAAACCGTTTTAACCGCAAATTTGAGGATAAATTTCATAGCTACGCAAGAGCGACGCGCACATTCTTATCTTATACGATTCGCCCAAGCTCGTCAACCACTTTGTTATGAATTATATTAACCCTGTGGTACAATTGGGGTATGACTAAACTGGTGCTCAAAGTGAAGGGGATGCATTGCGCGTCTTGTTCTATTTTGATTGATAAACTCGTGGGGCGGGAGGCGGGCGTGGTGTCCATCAAGACGAACTATGGGGCGGAGAAGACGGCGATCGAGTTTGATGAGAATAAAATATCGCTTGAGAAAATAGATGCACTCGTGAACAAGCTTGGGTATGATATTATCCGGCCGGATGAACAGGGCGGGACTGTAGAGAAAGAGGAGGAAAAAGAACGGCTCCAGATCATCCGGGCGCGAAGGCGCGTGATCGTGAGTTTCGCGCTGTCGGCGCCCATCATCCTCTACTACATGCTCATCCACATGTTCAACGTGACGCATGTGCATGAGTTCTTCGCGTTTCTCAATCAGCAGACGCCTCTGCTCCCGGGCGGAGGATTTGTGGCATACGGCGCGTATCTGACAGGTTATTTCTTTTGGATTGTTGCGCAGGTTTTGAAAGTTGTCGTGAGCCCGTTTGTTGATATCACGCGCCCGCCGTTTCCGATTGATCTCAATTATTTTTACTGGATACTTTCGACACCGATCCAGTTCGTGATCGCCTGGCCGTTTTACCGCAATTCGTTTACCGCGATCCGTGTCGGATCAGCGAACATGGATGTGCTCGTGGTGCTTGGCACGTCCGCCGCGTATTTTTATTCGATGTTCGGCTTTCTCTTTTTCAACATCGACCATCCGTTCTGGGAATCGTCCGCGGCCCTGCTCTCGTTTATCGCGCTCGGCAGATATTTTGAAATGGTGGCAAAAGATCGCGCGTCGGCCGCTATTAAAGAACTGCTCAAGCTTGAGGCAAAAGATGCGCATGTGATCCGTGATGGAGTCGAGGTGACCGTGCCGATCGATCAGATCAAGAAAGGCGAAGTGGTCGTGGTGCGCCCGGGCGAGAAAATCCCGGTTGATGGGATGATTGTTGACGGCAAATCGCATGTGGACGAGAAAGTAGTGACCGGCGAATCATATCCGGTTTCCAAAACAACGGGAGACGAGGTGATCGGCGCCACCGTGAACCAGGAGGGTTTGATCAAATTCCAGGCGACCAAAGTCGGCAAAGAAACGCTGCTCTATCAGATCGTGCAGATGGTGGAGGAGGCGCAGGCAACGCGCGCGCCCATTCAGAATCTTGTGGATAAGATCAGCGAGTACTTCGTGCCGGTCGTAGTAGTGCTCTCGTTTGTCGTATTTGCGATGTGGTACTTTTTCCTGGTGCCGGACGATTTCCGCTCGGCCCTGACCAAGATGATCGCAGTGCTCGTCATCTCCTGCCCGTGCGCCATGGGGCTTGCCACGCCGACCGCGCTCATCGTCGGCATCGGCCGCGCCGCAAAATTCGGCATTATTCTCAAAGGAGGGGAGGCGCTTGAAAAATCATACAAGATCACCGCGATCGCGTTTGACAAGACCGGCACGCTCACGATCGGCAAACCCGTGGTGACCGACTTCATACCCATCGGCAGCATGGCCGAGCAGGATGCGCTGCGCATCGTGGCCGGCCTCGAGACCGGGTCCGAACATCCGCTTGCCCGCGCCGTGGTCGAGAAAGGAAAACGGGAACTCGGCGCTTTGCCCGACGTGAAAAATTTCGAAGCGGTTGCCGGACTTGGCGTGGTCGGAAGCGTTGAGCGGAAGAACGTCGTGATCGGCAACGCTGCATATATGGAACGCCTTGGCATCCCGGTTGTGAAATTTCAGACCAAGGTCGAGGAGTTGCAGAATCAGGCCAAGACCGTGGTGTACGCGGCCGTGAACGGAAAGCCCGTGGCGCTCATTGCCATGGCGGATACCCTCAAGCCCTACGCGAAAGAGGCGATCGCCGAACTGAAAAAGATCGGGAAAGAAATCATTATGATCACGGGCGACAATCCCAAAACCGCCGAAGCCATTGCCCGCGAACTGGGCATTGATCGCACCATGGCGCAGATTTTGCCACAGCAGAAAGCCGATGTGGTAAAAAAATTGCAGCAGGAGGGGAAAGTAGTCGCCATGGTAGGGGACGGGATCAACGATTCCCCGGCGCTCGCGCAGGCCGACGTCGGCATCGCGGTCGGTTCCGGCACCGATGTGGCAGTGCAGACCGGCCAGGTGATCCTGGTCAAAGACGATTTGCGCGATGTGGTCACTGCCATCCAGCTCTCGCGAAAGACCATTATCAAAGTTTGGGAAAATCTCTTCTGGGCATTCATCTACAATGTGATTGCCATCCCGGTTGCCGGCGGCCTGCACTTGTTCGTGACCACGCAAATCCTGACCAGCCATACGTTCGGGCGTCCCGCCAACTGGATATTCGCGCTCAAAAAACTCGGCGGAATCGGCGAGGCGCTCTTCAGCTTATCCCAATCCACGCTCCGTCCCGAAATCGCCGGATTTGCCATGGCATTCAGTTCGGTGTCGGTCGTCACCAACTCGCTGCTGTTGCGTAAATACACGCCGGAGATGGAGAAAAATCATTCATCATAAAATATAATCGCAAAACTATGGAAAAAATCACTCTACACATTGAGGGAATGCACTGCGGCGCGTGCGCGGTCGGGATTCAGATGCTCACGTCGCAGATGGATGGCGTCTCCTCCGCGACAGTCAATTACGAGGGCAAGGAGGGCGTCTTTGAATTTGATCCGGCCAAGACCAATAAAGAGGCGATCATCAAATCCATCGCCGAACTCGGGTATACGGCGAGTTAAGGCGTTTATACTACCCCTCCTGCCATTTTTAGATTCTTAACAAACCTTAGACGATCGTCAGATAATTGTTAAGAATCAATTTCCATAGTTTCTCGAACTCTTATTTGTGCTAAAATGGTAGCCATGAATCATCGGAGGAAAATAACAAAAAGAAGAAATTTCCTCTTTTTGTTATTTATCACACTTATAATCTTTTCTCCGTCTATTTCCCATGCGGCGTCTTTTTCCTACGCCGTATGGATCCCGTATTGGAGAGATGATCCGGGGACCGCGGAGGTTGCTCCCAACCTCAAGGCAATCCAAGAGATCAGCCCGTTCTCATACGAGGTGCGGGCGGACGGCACGCTCGCGGACAAGCTCAAGATCGGCCTTGATCCGTGGCCCGGTTTTTTTGCTGCAGCAGCGGGCAATAAATCCATGATCCTGCCGACGGTATCGTGGATTGACGGCGACGCGATTTTGCGGACGCTTGCCTCCACCACGGCGCGTACCCGGCACATCGCGGAGATCGTTGACACGGTGCGGACAAATAATTTCGCAGGCATCGACATCGACTACGAAAACAAGAAAGCCGAAACCCGCGCGTATTTCTCGAAGTTTTTGAAAGAGCTTTCCGCAAAACTGCGCAAAGACAAAAAAATCCTCTCGTGCAGCATCGAATCGCGCACGCCGGTGAATTCGCGCTTTGTCGTCGTGCCCAAGGATCTCAAATACGCCAATGACTTCTCGGCCATCGGCCAGTACTGCGACGAGGTGCGCATCCTCGCGTATGATCAGAATAATATCGATCTCAAGCTCAATAAACAAAAAGGCCGGAGTGAACCCTACGCGCCGGTCGCGGATATTGACTGGGTGAAAAAAGTCCTGCAGGAAGCGCTCAAATCCGTCAGCGCAAAAAAGATTATGCTGGGGATCCCGACATTCGGCTATGAGCATGCAATCACGCCCCGGCTGAATGGAGAGTGGGACTATCAAAAGATTAGAAGCGTCTCATATCAAAAAGCAATGAAACTGGCCCAAAGCGCCAGCGCCACTCCTTTGCGCAACAGAGCCGGAGAAATGAGTTTTACATATCATGTGATAAGCAGTTCGACTCCGCTCACTGCAAGCAGCACCTGTCTGGTCTGGTTTCCGGACGCGGTCTCGGCACAAGCCAAGATCAAACTCGCAAAGCAATTCAAGCTCCGCGGCATCGCCGTCTTTAAAGCCGACGGCGAAAGCGACCCGACAATGTGGCAGGTTCTCAAATAAAAGCCGTCCCGACATGTCGGGACGGCTTTTATCAATTTCATCCGGTTCCATTGCTACAGGTTCTGGTCGGCTGCGTGGGTGGTGGCGTCTTCGGCGGCTGCTCCCGGGCCGCATGCCTTGCGGTCCGCGTAGAAAGCGGTCCATGCGGACTTGCGCGTGGTTCGCGCCGATGAGACGCTTGCGGCATATGCTTTCCATGCCGCTCTGATGGCATCGCGGCGCATTTTCTTGTCCGTCTGGCCCCATGCGCTCTTGAGCGCATCTCTGCGGGTCATGACCGCGCTTTTGAGCGAATCGAATACGCCGGCAATGGCGGTATCGCGCTTATCCACACCCGCGGACATGCAGGCAATGTCCAGCGTCTTTTTCGTCATTGATCCGGTCGTTGCCGAAGGGATCTCTGCAAACGCCGATACCGCAGTTGTCGCGAGCATGGCTCCGGCCAATGCCGCATGCATGATTTTTTTCTTGTTCATATGTTTTTTTTGCGTATGACTCTCATAAATGCTCCGACCTTTTATTTTTGTTTCCGAATATCGCGCAACAGATTTTTCTCGTCTTCAATGGCGTAGTGTGGTATGCTCAAGCATACCATGAAGATCAAAGATCTGCCATCCGTCGAGCGGCCGCGGGAAAAACTGCAAAAATACGGCGCGGGCAAACTTTCCAATTCCGAACTCCTCGCGATCCTGTTGCGGACCGGCACGAAAGGAAAAAATGCGGTGGAGATCGCCACGCAGCTCCTGCAGAAATTCGGCAGCGCGAAAATCGCGGACGCGGGCATAGCGGAGCTTGCAGCAGCCGTGGGGCTTGGCCGAGTCAAAGCGGGCGAGATCGTGGCCTGTTTCGAGCTTGGCAGGCGCATGCTCCAGCAGCGCAAACACGATCTGTACATGAGCGCCGAAGATGTGTGGACGGCACTGCGGGACATTCGCGATCATAAAAAAGAACACTTCGTGATCTTTTTCCTCGATACGCGCAATCAGGAGATCAGGCGCGAGACCATTTCCGTAGGTACGCTCAACGCGAACCTCGTCCACCCGCGCGAAGTATTCGAACCAGCGATTCTCCACGCCGCCGCGCACGTAATCGTGGCGCACAACCACCCGTCGGGCAACCCGGATCCTTCGGACGAAGACCAAAAAGTAACGCGCCGCCTGGTCGAAGCCGGGAAAATCCTCGGCATCGCGCTCCTCGACCACATCATCGTCGCCCGCTCCGGCCATTACAGCTTCAAAGCACACCATCTCATCGCGGAGTAACTATGGCGAAATTCCTCTATTTTGAACCACTTCACGCTAAAGCGTAAAGATTCCTGAAGCGGACTAGAGTCCTTTACGGGTTCACAATCCGGAAGTCCTCATCGTCTGTCTTACCCTCCTGCTGATTTCTGACGTAGTTGTGGATCATCTCGTCGCTCACG
>JACPYI010000024.1 GCA_016196115.1 Candidatus Sungiibacteriota bacterium | reverse complement strand
TCTTCTTGTCCAGGGCGATCACTGACTTCTTGGTATGCCGTTTCTTCTTGCCTGAGTAGCTTTGTTTCTGTCTCTGCTTGGGACGCTGAATCGGGAACTCCGAGCCGTCAAAGATCACATCTTCGAGTTCGGGGAAATCTTTCAGGAGTTCGTCCAGAGTATTGATGCGCTTAGACAAGAGCGGGGTATCGGGAATGAATCGATCCTGTATCGGGGGAAGAATGCGCGTTATCGGCCGACGTACCGCGTCCTTATCCACGCGCATGAGCAGGGACAAGAGTTCAACGCTCGCGTGGGTACGCAGGTAGATGACGGTGACAAACAAAAGATTCCTGAAACTGCCCAATTCGTAGGGTCTGCCTTGTCCAACCTTTCGTTTACGGTTCTTTCTGGCATCAAGACGTTTTCGTTCAGACTCCTTCCACGCCGGTTCCAGCTTTTCTCGTAGCATCTCAAATTCTTCAAGCGATAGCGTGGTCAGGCGGCGGAACACATATGGTTTACCAAAGAACATACCCGCATATTCCCGTGTTTTCATAGAATCAGTACTCTTTAACCAGTACTGGCTCTATGATAGCACAGGATTGAAGTAATTGTGCGCTCAAGTTTAATGTATGAGTCTTCATGGAGCACCTCCATAGTATAATTTGAAGAACTGTCTTTCCAAGATAGAATACTTTTCGTATTTTGTCAAGTTTCCCCCTTTTTTTCTATCTGGTATACTTTTGTTATGAGACAAATCAAACTGGACAAGACATCGTGGATAGCGTTGGCAAAGCCGGGGCAGGATGACATCCGGGAGCTGCAACAGCGGTTTCCGGAGATTCATCCGCTCGTGCTGGAAGAGCTGCTCACGCCCACCATACGGCCGCGGGTGGAGCACTACGAGCGGCATCTGTACATGGTGCTGCACTTTCCCAAGGTGCTGCCGGATGGAGAGACCATTACCACGCAGGAAATAGATTTTATCCTGATGAAAGATACGCT
The DNA here is from genome assembly GCA_016196115.1 of Candidatus Sungiibacteriota bacterium. Lineage (GTDB taxonomy): Bacteria > Patescibacteriota > Minisyncoccia > Sungbacterales > HO2-52-23 > JACQRW01. The sequence goes on along the minus strand of JACPYI010000024.1, from coordinate 9,248 downwards.
CATCACCGTGCAATATGACGCGACTTCCCTGCTGGAAGAGTTTATGCACGAATGCGAGCACCCCGAGGTCGCGGCGCGCTTCGGCGAGACGCCGATCCATCTGCTCTACTACATGCTGCGCGAGCTTTTTGCCGAGTCGCTCATCGAGCTTGATCGGATCCAGGGCTTGATAGACGAGATCGAGGAGCGCATCTTCAGCGGAGACGGAAAAGAAATCGCCAAAAAGACCTCGATCCTGAAACGCAACGTGCTGGATTTTCGCCGCGCCATCAAGCCCGAACTCTACACGTTCGAATCGCTTCGGGAGCGCGCGACCGAGTTTTACGGCCCAGCCGTGCGACCGTTTCTCATTGACCTTGCCGGCGAGCACCAAAAGGTATGGACCTTGCTTGAAAACCACGAAGAGGCGCTTGACGCCCTGTTTGAAACCAACAACGCACTGATCGCCGACCGAACCAGCACCATTATCAAGATACTGACGATCCTTGCCTCGTTCACGTTCCCGCTCACCCTGATCACCGGCATCTTCGGCATGAACACGGATCATATGCCGATCGTCAACCGTCCGAACGGATTTTGGATCATCATCGGCATCATGGCAGTATCGGTTATTATTATGGTGACCATATTCAAAAAGAAAAAATGGCTGTAATCAAAAAACGCCCGGCGGCAATCAAACTCTATAACACGCTCACGCGCAAAAAAGAAATTTTCCGCCCCGATAAAATCGGGGTCGGTTTGTATACCTGCGGCCCGACCGTGTACAACTATATGCACATTGGCAATCTGCGTACGTATGTGTTCGAAGACATCATGCGGCGCGCGCTGGAGTACGCGGGCTACAATGTGCGGCATGTCATGAATATCACGGATGTAGACGATAAGATCATCCGCGATGCGCAAGCGGCAAACGAATCAATTTTTGATTTCATAAAACCCTATGAGAAGGCCTTTCTCCAAGATCTGCAAAAACTCAATATTGAGAAAGCGTGGAAATATACAAAGGCGACTGAGCATATCAAAGAAATGGTCGCGCTTATTCAGAAGTTGCTCAAAAAAAAGATGGCCTACGTTGGCGCCGATGGATCCGTATATTTCAACATCTCATCTTTTAAGTCCTACGGCCGCTTGAGCAGATTAAAAAGCGACCAGATCAAGTCGGGAACGCGCGCCTTAAATCATCAGGACGAGTACACCAAAGACAATGTGCAGGACTTTTCATTGTGGAAGGCGAAAAAAGAAAAGGAACCCTCGTGGTCCGCGCCTTTCGGAGAGGGCCGCCCCGGCTGGCACATCGAGTGCTCGGCCATGTCCATGAAATACCTGGGCGAGACGTTTGACATTCACGGCGGCGCCGTTGATCTCATTTTCCCGCATCATGAAAACGAGATCGCGCAATCCGAAGGCGCAACCGGCAAGTCATTCGCGCGCTTCTTCGTGGAAGGAGAACACCTACTTGTCAACGGCGAAAAAATGTCAAAATCGCTCGGCAACTTTTTTACGCTTCGTGACATTCAAGCAAAGAGAGTTGATCCCCTTGCGTTCCGCTATCTGGCATTGACCGCGCACTACCGCACCAAGCTCAACTTTACATGGGAGTCGCTCGCGGCGGCCGAGCAGTCGCTTGACCGGCTGCGCGATTTTGTCAGGAATATTCCCGGCGGTAAAAAATCTTCTCAGAGCGGTTACGCTTCACTCGTGCTGTATCGCGCCAATTTCGAAAAAGCCATCTATGACGATCTCGATACGCCAAAGGCGATCGCGGAAGTATGGAAGCTGATCCGAGCGGCCAATTCAGCTAAAAGTCGTTATGATTCGAATGAACTGCGAAAACTATTTATAGATTTCGACCGCGTGCTTGGCCTGGGTCTTGCAAAAGTCAAAAAAGAAACAATTCCCGCCCGCGCACTCCAACTCGCCAATGAACGCGAGGCATACCGCAAACAAAAAGCATGGGCCGAAGCGGACGCCCTCCGAAAAGAAATCGAATCGCTCGGCTATGCGGTCGCGGACGCGCCCGAAGGCCCGAGAATCAAAAAACTCCCAAGGTAAGGGAGGTTTTTTGATTATCCTGATTTTTTTCTTTATTGCGCGGTGAACGTGTAGTCCTGACCGTTGGCTTTTGTGCTGTACTTGAATACGGTCTCGTCAAGCGGTTTGGAGCGGATGTATCCATCATCATAGAGTTCATCAATCATGCCGGAAGCATCAGCGGCTTGCGGGTAGGCGTTGTGATCCGAGTAATACAACTCAAGCGCCGTATCGATCTGATGCACGTTTGCGGTATTGGTCGCCGACTTTGCGCTTGCGATCAGGTCGTCCGCTTTCAAAAGTACCCCGTTTACCATGATCGTGCCTCCAATAAGCGATGTAATAAGCATTTGCAAAAGTGTTGTATTCATATGTTTATATTATAGCATATAAAATAGTATTTGTCAAGTTGCGGAAAGCCACTCAGCCACGATATGCTGGGATATATTTCGGGGACATTTTTTATGGCACGACCGACTAAAACCGAACCGAAGGGCATTCGCATCCCTCCGCAGAACATCGAGGCGGAGATTTCGGCGTTGGGGTCGCTCATGCTTGATAAAGACGCAATCTTCCAGGTCGCAGACGCGCTTGACCCGCGTGATTTCTACAAGCCGGCGCACCGTGAAATTTTTGAGGCCATGCTTGATCTTTTCTCGCGCCGCGATCCGATCGACGTGTTGAGTGTTACCACGCGTCTCGGCGAAAAAGGCCAGCTTGAAGGTGTTGGCGGGTCCGCGTATCTGACCAGTTTGGTCAACGCCGTTCCCACCGCGAGCCACGTTGGCCATTACGCCTCCATCGTGCGGCGCAAACGCCTGCTGCGGGATCTGATCGGCGCATCGCAGGACATCGCACAGCTGGGCTACCAGGAAGAAGACGATATCGAGCAGCTCATCGACGAGGCCGAGCAAAAAATCTTCAGTATCGCCAAAAACTCCCTGAAGCAGGACTTTTTCGCGGTGCGCGACATGCTAGAAGAAACATGGGAACGCATTGATCGGATCCACAAAGACCGCGACGCGTTGCGCGGAATCACGACCGGGTTCAAAGATCTCGACAATATTCTCGGCGGGCTGCAAAAATCGGATCTCGTGATCCTGGCGGCGCGGCCATCGCTGGGTAAGACATCGCTAGCGCTTGATATTGCACGCCACTCGGCGCTTGCAAAAAACTCCATAGGCATTTTCAGTTTGGAAATGTCGCGCGAGCAGGTCATGGATCGTTTGGTGGCTGCCGAGGCGCAGGTTGATCTTTGGCGCCTGCGCACCGGCCGGATGCACGGAGACGGCGAAGACAATGACTTCACCCGCATACAGCGGGGCCTTGCCATGCTCGCCGAGACCCCCTTGTTTATTGATGACTCCCCTTCTCCGTCGGTCATCGAGCTGCGCGCCAAAGCCCGGCGTCTCCAGTCCGAACATAATCTGAACCTCATCATTGTCGACTACCTTCAGCTTATCCGCGGCCACGGCAATACTGATTCGCGCGTGCAGGAGGTCTCCGAAATAACACGCGGCCTCAAAGCCATGGCAAAGGAATTAAATGTGCCTGTCTTGGCGCTCTCACAACTTTCACGAGGCATAGAGATGCGACCCATGTCCAGACCAAAGCTCTCGGATCTGCGCGAAAGCGGCAGCATTGAGCAGGACGCGGACGTGGTCATGTTTATCTACCGCGAGGACAAAGTAAAAGAAAACAGCGATCGCAAAAACATCGCCGAGATTATCATCGAGAAGCACCGCAACGGCCCCACCGGCAAGATCGAACTGTTCTTTCACGATGAGACCGCATCATTCCGGCCGATTGCACAGCACTATGAAGAACCGCTATGAAAAAACCAAATGTCAAAGTTGCACTTCTAAATTGATTTTACCATTGATTTGTCATTTGGATTTTGACATTTGACATTGCACCATCATGTATCCCAAACCTCTCCAAAATCTTATTGACCTTTTCGCAAAGTTTCCCGGAGTGGGACCCCGCCAGGCAATGCGATTCGCTTTTTTTCTGCTCAAACAGCAGAATGCTTTGGTGAGCGAATTCCAGCAAGGCCTTGCCGGGCTCTCGCAGATCAGGCAATGCATACTTTGCTTTCGCACCATACACTCCGACAGTATCGTCGGAGCAGGTCAAAATGGCTCCGAAGAGACGCTTTGTATGCTGTGCAAAGATCCGAAACGCGACCATGGCGCGGTTGCCGTGGTTGAGAAAGAATCCGATATGCACAGCATCGAGCAGACCCGCATCTTTCATGGCCTCTATCATATTCTCGACGGCGTGATATCGCCGCTCGATCCCGAATCCCCCAAGCGCCTGCACCTGCGCGAGCTCCACAGTCGCGTCACCAAGCTGCTTGAGCACAATGGCAAAGCAGAAGTAATCCTGGCCACATCCTCCACCACCGAAGGTGACACCACGGCGCTCTACATAGACCGCATCCTCATCCCGCTCAAAACTAAATTCCCCGACTTTGCCATCACCCGCCTGGCCCGCGGCCTGTCCCTTGGCTCCGAACTCGAATACGCCGATGAGATCACGCTGAAGAGCGCACTCACCAACAGAAAGTAAAAAGGCCGTCCTGGAAATTGAAAAAAATACAAGACCTCTTGACCTACCCTCCCTTTCGCTCTATCCGGAGATTATTTTTTCCACCTCCACTTCCGTAAAATGCTGGCGGTGGCCTTTTTTCTTTCGATAGCGGGTTTTGGCGTTGTAGCGGAACACGATCACTTTCCGGGCGCGTGCCTGCTTGAGCACTTTGGCCTCTACCCTAGCATCCTTGACTAGCGGAGTTCCGATTTCAATGTCTCTGCCTTTCGAGATCAACAACACTTCGTCAAACGAAACTGCCTCGCTCTCAGGCGCGTTCAGCTTCTCGATTTTGAGTTTTTTCCCGGGCTCGGCAATGTATTGTTTCCCACCGGTTTTAATCACTGCAAACATAATAGGAGGAGTGTATCAAAAAAACCGAATTTAGGCAAGAGCCGAACATAAGACCTCATCCACGATTTACACGACTTCCTGCTGATAACAACTTTCACAATACACGATCTCTTTACAATCAGGAGCATATGAAGTCTCAAACTCGTTCAGGCATTTGCCGGAACCATGGAGATGCTCGGCAACATTCTGGTAGATGTTGCGCTCGTCTAGCGCACCGTTGCATTGGCACGCGCGGCGCCAGAATTTTGGCGGGTTGATGTGTCTGAAACGCTCCAAGAATCTGCAGTTCGGACACGCGCGCGGAAGCGGTATGCCCATGCTCCTATAAAATGCGAGTTCCATGGGAATAAGGCGGTATGCCTTGCCGCAGGTACCGCACGAGATCACCTCTTTCAAAATGTCATCGGTTACGTCATTGATGTGATCCGGCAAATCCTGAGCGCGGATCGTGGTCTGAAACTCCCGCACTTCCGGCTCGCGCCATACGTACCCTTTCGCTTCGGCCTCTTCTTTGGACAACGGGAAAAAGTCGTGCGTAAGCGTTTCGTTGTACGCAAACGGAGAAAACTCCGGCGGAAAAAACTCTCCGTAGCGGTACGTCCTCCCCTGCCGGTCGGTATACGGCATATCGTTCATGTGTTGGATGATCTTTTCGCGCATGGCGAAATAATCTTCTTTGGCGTACTGCTTGTTGAAAATGCAGTACGATTTTTTCCGCAACCCTATGCATCCGAACAGATTGGATGATGTGCTGCAATATGCCGAGTATTCAAGATCGCGACACGCATCCCAACATTCCCAAGAGAATTTCAGCCCGGAACTCTGGAATCCGGAGACGAGACACTCATAGATCAAAGAGGCATTGAATCCAAAACTCGTATAGTCGTACGAATCGGCTATCTTCATCCACAACATCTGTGAATATTTTACATTTTCCGCGTCCTGCACCGAATACGATGCATTTGTATTCTTGCTATTATAGATGAGCTGTCCGCTTACATTCACATTGTGATATCCATGGAGATATTTGACCGGAAATTTTGTCCATGACTCGCGCGCTTTTTGAAGTATCGCGAGCATTGATTGATGCGATCCGACATTGAATTTCTTGATCTCCTCAAGATATTCCTCGCGCGAGTACGGCCTGTTAAAAATATGATAGGATTTATTGCGAAGATTCACGCACCCAAAACAATTATTGCAGCTGGTCAAATCCTTGGAAAACCATACATCGCTGCATCGCTCGCAATCCATTGAGAAAAAAACGCGATAGCTTTCTTCCAAAATAACGCTCTCATAACAAAACTCGCTTTTTGACACCTCATAGATATCCAAGGAGTCCTTGACTGTGTCGCCTTTGACCGCATATGCTACGTTTTCAAATGTTCCTGCATCAAAACAGAGATAAGAATTCTTCATCCATCCGGAGTTGTCACAATAATCAGAGTTAATGTTGCCAAGCGTAGATTTCGAATACAGCGGGACGGTATGGAATAACTCACGGAATTGCTCGAAAAATGGTCGCGTAAAATCATATGCTTTGCCATATCCCATCGGATCCCATTTGTCAGACCACCAATATTCGCGTTCGTACATTTTCACCGGAGCACCAGCAGGAAAACTCGAGAAAATCTCTTTTCCGGATTGGTCGTCTTTCCGACGAAACAGCAATCGTTCATTTCGGAACAAAAACCGCCGAATCATCCGGCAGTCCGGACACCAGGTCGGCGGAGGGACTTTGATCCGCTCGTAAAACGAAAAATCCTCCGGCTCGATGAGGAATTCTTTTTTGCAATTCTGACAATTTCTCGTTTCCATAAATATCTCGGGTCATCCTGAGCGTAGCGAAGGACCTTGTGAGATTCTTCAGTCGCTCCGCTTCTTCAGAATGACAGGATAGTTAGATCATCGGTTCCGGGTGCGATTCCTGTTGCGGTTGCGGTGAAGAAGCTATAGCAGCCTGGGTGTTTTTCCGAAACAGAACCGCCTCCTCTTCCTCTTTGAGCATCCGCGCCACGTCGTCCCGATGCATGGCGTATTTTCTGCGCGAAGCGACAATGATCCGGTCTTTATACGACGGATGCAGGGCGGGGAATACTTTCAGTGTTTCGGCGGAAAACGGATCATACGTCTCGCCATCAATCGTCTCCTTGATATAAAACTCCTGCATGCCAAGATTGATCATGTCTTTGGCCTTGAACACGGGCGTGAACTCGGTTTCGAGCTTTGCCGCATCATCCCCGCCGACCCGGAAAGATATGAGATTGGCCACGTTGCCAAGCACCGTGGAAAGCACTGCCGGGATCAGTTGGGCCGTGTACTGATGCGCCACCGTCATGTTGAGACCGTATTTTCTTGCCTCGGAAAAGAGGTTGATGAACGAGCCCGTAACCAGATTTTGAAACTCATCCACATACAGATAAAAATCCTCGCGCTCTTCTTCGGGCATTTCGGCGCGCGCCATGCCGGATTGTTTGATCTTCGTGATGAACATGGAGCCGAAAAAACTCGAATTCTCCTCGCCGATCTTGCCCTTGGACAGATTGATGAGCACGATCTTTTTCGTATTCATCAATTTCTCAAGATCAAGCTTGTTCTCTTTTTGCGCGAAGATATTGCGGAGCATGGGCATGGAAAGGAACTGGCCGAGTTTATTAACCAAAGGCACGATCGCGTCAGTATCGAATTTTTCCGACCAGTCCGCGAACTCCACCGCAAAAAACCGCCGCACCATGTCGTCGGTGATATACTCAATCACGCGCTGGCGATACGGGCGGTCGGTCAGCATGGAGATCATGCCACGCAGTGTTGCCTCCGGATAATCAAGCAATGCCAAAACCGTAAAACGGAAAACATGCTCAAGCCGCGGCGTCCAATTGGCGCCAAACTGCTTTTCCATGACCTCGATCAGCCCTTGCGCCATCTGATGTTTCAGCTCCACCGGCACTTTTTGCAGCGGGTTGAACGAGATCGGATATTCCGAGTCCGCGGGATCGATCAGCACCACATCGTCGATCCGCTCCTCCGGGATGAATTTCAAAATCTCCTCGATCACATCCCCATGCGGATCAATAAAACAGAGCCCGTAGTTATAGACGATGTCCTGGCGCACGAACAGCTCGAGCAGTTTTGACTTCCCCACTCCGGACTTCCCCACGATATAGACGTGCCGGCGGCGGTCTTTGCGCTTGACCCCGAAAATATATTTTTTCGACTCCATCGGTGCCTCGTAGTTGGTGCGCCCGATAAATGATACCTCCGCCGGATTGATCTGCTGATACACCGGCAGATCCGACGGCGGTGGCGCGTATTTTGAAAGATGTATCCTCCCTTCTTTTGCCATATGGTTTCAGTATACACAAACATCCATGATTCTCAAAATACCGCAACAGAAAAATCATTCACTAAGCTTAATAGACGGCCGTCTAAAGTGCTTAGTAGGGACATCGTTGCATGTGTTCAGAGTTTCTTTTGTACAATAGTGCCGAATTTATTCACCGAAAATATATGCACCCAGGAAAGCATTTTTTGCGTCCGGAGATCCATCATAAACTCTTTTGGGATTTTCACTTTTCCAAGCCAGACGCTCTGTTGCAGCATCGTGAATCCAAGCGCAACCAGATTCGTGCGAAGCCATGTACGCTTGCGCCGTTCGCGTTCCGGCACGTCAAAGGATATGATCACCAGAGAACCGGTTTCTTGCTTCACATACATATGTTTCGATATACCGGATCGATCTTTGAGATGGGCAAGATGTTCTTCCCCGTGAGCAGTGATATCCCATACCGAGCAATGTCCGGTTTTGCGTTTTGTGACTAAACCATCGCGCTTGAGCCGATTCATAAGCGCATAGAACCTCTGATGCTCGTGATATGCATCGGCCCATCTTACTTTGAACTGCCGCGGACCATGAATGATTGAACGGCGAGCTTCTTTCATCGCTTTTCTCCGGTCAAGAGAAAACATCGCAAACAAATCAACCGTATTTTCTGCCTGCATCTGCAAGTAATCCAATATATTTTCAGTGAATGTCGCCATATTGTTACTACTAAGCACTTTAGACGGCCGTCTATTAAGCTTAGTGAATGTTTATGCTGTATCGATTCCCATTTCTTATTTTTTCAATCAACTTTGAACCACTTCACGCTAAAGCGTAAAGATTCCTGAAGCGGACTAGAGTCCTTTACGGGTTCACAATCCGGAAGTCCTCATCGTCTGTCTTACCCTCCTGCTGATTTCTGACGTAGTTGTGGATCATCTCGTCGCTCACG
>JACPYI010000023.1 GCA_016196115.1 Candidatus Sungiibacteriota bacterium | reverse complement strand
GTGCGTTCTTCTTCGCGCTGATTCCAATATGGGTCTGATGCGCTCAAATTGCTCCCTCGTGATATCGCTTGGGTATCTTTTGGTTATGGTGTTCATTCACCCATCATACAAGGGATGGGAGATGTTGAACAGGCTCTAAGAAAGTTGAGAGTACACCAAAGGATGTATAATATAACGGCAAAGAGCGGAGAGTGAACAATGATATTCGCAATCTTGCGCGGCACGCCCATTCGGGCTATATAATGAGGTAATTGGAAAAATAGAGAGTTGAGTACCATAATCCATGGAACAAGACATATCGCAGTTACGCCATTTACAAAAATAAGAAATAGACCCAGAGGCGTTGACCAATAAATGTCCGATTTTATGCACTGCCGGTAATATAGGTAGAGAGAGTACACCAAGAAGGGGACATAAAGAATTATGATCACGGTCAAAATCGGATGAGCGCGGATAATAGCCTCCATCGCGTGCAGCTCCTTATTTTGTGCCTAGCCAGTTTATGAAGGTACTTTTCGTTTAAGATATACTACGGCACATTTTTTTTCAAGACTTTTGCATGAACCATAAAAGCGATTTCCCCATCTTTGATTACTTTCAAAAACAAGGCAAGCCCTTGGTGTATTTGGATTCGGCCGCAATGACGCAGATGCCGCGGGCGGTGATTGACGCGGTGCGATCTCATGATGAGGAAGCGCATGCCAACGTGCATCGGGGGATTTATGCGTTGTCGGAGACGGCAACGGCAAAATACGAGCAGGCGAGGGAAACAGTGCGGGCATTTCTGAACGCGCGGTCAGCGAATGAAATTATCTTTACCCGTAATACGACCGAGAGTATTAATCTGGTTGCGTACGCGTTGGGGAAAAGTATGCTCCGGGAGGGCGACCGTATTCTGATTTCCCGCGCGGAGCATCACTCAAATATACTGCCATGGCAGATGCTTGCCGAGGAAAAAGGGATCGTGCTGGATATGGTTGACGCAGACGAGCAAGGAAAAATTTCTCTTGCCGTGATCGAGCGGCTGATCACGCCGGCTACGCGGCTTGCGGCGTTCTCCCATGTCTCGCATGTGCTTGGCACCATCAACCCGGTTGCGGAGATGGGAAAACTGTTCCGCGAGCGAAAGATTTTGTTTTTGGTTGATGCGGCGCAAAGCGTCGGCCATCTGCCGACTGACGTGCAGGAGATCTGGTGCGATTTTCTCGTGTTCTCCGGGCATAAAATGGGAGGACCCACCGGCATCGGGGTTTTGTATGGCCGTGAAGAACTGCTCGCGGGCATGCCGCCGTTTTTGCGCGGCGGGGGTATGATTCAAGACGTATCTTTTGATCATACCGAATTTGCGGTATTGCCCGCGAAGTTCGAAGCAGGCACGCCGAATGTGAGCGGTGCAGTCGGCCTTGCCGCGGCAATCGAGTACATACGAAAAATCGGATTTGATGAGATCAGAAAGATTGACGAGGAGATGACAACTGAATTATTTTCTCGGCTTGGCCAGATAAAAGGAATAACAATCTTCGGTCCACACGACGCAAAAGATCGCGGCGGCGTGGCAAGTTTTACTCTGGACGGAATTCACCCGCACGATCTTGCCACCATTCTTGATCGCGACAACATCTGCATCCGCGCCGGCCACCACTGCGCCATGCCGCTGATGAAATATCTCGGCGTACTCGCAACAACCCGCACAAGTTTTTGGGTGTATAATACGAGAGATGATGTTAAACAGCTTGCGGAGGGAATCGAAAAATCCCGGCTGCTTCTGAAAAAGAAGCCGTAGATCCTTACTAAGCATCTGAGACGGCCGTCTCATGTGCTTAGTAGAGAAATGCGTTGACTTTTTACCGAGTAGGTAGATAAAATGAGATATGCCCGATACACTTTACTCCGATACAATCATGTCGCACTACTATCATCCGCAAAACTACGGGCTATGGCCGGAGTTTAGCGCGGAGCAACGGTATGCCAACCCGCTGTGTGGCGATATAATTACGGTGCGGATGCGGTTTGACGGGGAGCGGATCGAGGCCGTTTGTTTTGAGCACGAGGGGTGCGTGATCAGCAGAGCTGCGGCATCGCTTTTGTGTGAGGATATACTGGGAAAGACGAAACAGGAGATACGGGAGATAGTGTATGCTGATATAGAGGGACTTTTAGGTATCGCGGTCATGCCCGCCCGGTTGAAATGTTCGATACTTGCACTTGAGGCGATCCGGCGGATGGTGTAAGATACGGAGTATGGAACCACCACCCGAAGAACAGAAGCCGTCTTTGCCAAAGACCCGCAAGATCGGCAAAATCGTGATTGACCGCAATCTCTGTATAGGGGCAGCTTCGTGCATTGCAATAGCGCCGGGGGTATTCGAGCTTGACTCGGAGAATAAGGCCGTGGTGTACAACGACAAAGGCGCCGATGACGAGACGATTTTGCTTGCCGCAAAGTCGTGTCCCACGAGCGCGATTTTGGTTTTTGACGAGGAGGGGAATCAAATTTATCCATAAAAATTTAAAACGTATGACGATAAAACAATATTTCTCAGATATTTTTTCTGAAGTTGTCGCCGATGCCCACTGTGACATTCCGTGCGGGGTGTATGATCCGACTCCGGCGAAGATCGCGGCTCGTACCGTGGCCCGTATGGTGCAGCAGCTGGGCGAGATTGCAGTGCCCAAAGAAATGGATCCGCACAGTATCGCAAATCATGCCAATATGGTCAGCCGGCGTATCGCCGTAAAAGAAGCGCATGCCGAGATGTGCAAGAAAGAATTGCTGATTCTCTGGAGCGATTTTTTTAAAGCCGAGCATCTGGAGCAGTTTCCGGATTTGCATGCACTTGTCTGGGATGCGGTAAAGCTGTGCTCGAAAAACAAGCAAGAGGTAAATGCGGATATGGCGCAAAAACTGGTTGAGGCAGTTGATGCACTAGCAAAAATTTTTTATGTGTCAAAGAAAGTCCCTGAACGGTACGAAGCGTATCAGACGATTACTGATAAGCTTTGGTAAGTCATTCCGAGTGTTGGCGAGGAATCTCGCGAATTGCCGCATGCCGGCAGGATTCTTCACTGCGTTCAGAATGATGATACTTCGTATGCTCTTTCGGGTGAGGGTGAGCGGAGAGAGCTGCTGGCCCGCGTTGGTGCCGGGCAAGACATATTGGGCGAGCACTTTCAGGAAAATACGAAAAGGGGATTTCGTGGTATTCAGAAATCCGATTGATAGGAAAGAAATTTTCGTAAAGAAGATTTTTCGGGTACAGGAGAAGGGATACAAAGTGGTAAGTTTGATTTCATGGGGGGAATCCAGTAAGGACTTTGGAATTGTGAGCAAGAAAAATGTTTTAGGGAAAGTGATATGCAGCAAGATATAATAAAGGAAAAAGTACAGTCCGCGCTTGCGGAAATCCGCCCAATGCTGGCACAGCATCTGGGGGATATTGAGTTGGTGAGAATTGAAAATAATGTTATATATGTTAAAATGTTGGGTATGTGCGACGGGTGCCCGTTGAGTACGCTCACGCTCAAGGCCGGAGTGGAGGAGCTGCTCAAGATGCGCGTGCCGGGAATTGCCGGTGTTGAAGCCGTATATCCTGTCTAGCTCCAATATTTATGGAACATCAACCAACAACACGACAATTGATTCTGTTTAGCGTGGTTTTGAGTTTTGTGGTCTCGATCATCGGGACAATTCTTTCATTGAGCGTATTCGGGCCGTTGCTGTCCAGCGGGGGATCGGACGTGAGTTCGGTTTCTGCGCGCCACCCGACTTTTCTTGAAAAGATCACGCAGACAACTCCGGAAAAAGTAAAAGATGATACTTCTCCCGTGCGTCCGGAAGATACCGTTGAAAAAGTCGTGGCCGATGCGTCTCCGGCCGTGGTGAGTGTGGTGGCAAGCAAAGACGTGCCGGTGGTGGAGCAGTATTATGTTGATCCGTTTGGAGACGATCCGCTCTTCAAACAATTTTTCGGCGAGAATGGGCCAAGCTTCCAAATTCCGCAGATCCGCCAAAAAGGAACCCGAAAACAGGATGTGTCGGCAGGGACCGGTTTCTTTGTCTCGTCTGACGGGCTGATCATTACCAACAAGCATGTGGTTGCCGACAAAGACGCCCAGTACACCGTGCTCATGAATGACGGCAAAAAATTGCCGGCAAAAGTACTTGCGCGCGATCCCATTCAGGACTTAGCGGTAATCCTGGTAACCGGGTCAAACTTCCCATCACTGCATTTGGGCGACTCAACACAAGTAAAAATCGGACAGACCGCAATTGCGATCGGCAATGCGCTAGGCGAATTTCGAAATACCATCTCGGTTGGCGTAATCTCGGGATTGCAGCGCTCGATCGTGGCCCATGGCGGCGCATCCGAGCCGGAGTCGTTGCAAGAATTAATCCAGACCGATGCCGCCATCAACCCGGGCAATTCCGGCGGACCCCTGCTCAATATCCATGGCGAGGTGATCGGCATCAATACGGCGGTTGCGAGCGGGGCGCAAAGCATTGGGTTTGCCTTGCCGATCAACAAAGTGAAGCGGGATCTCGAAAATGTAAAAAAATTTGGTCGTTTTATCTATCCGTTTCTTGGTGTTCGCTACGTAATGGTGACCAAAGAATTGGCGGCGAAATTCGGGCTCAAGCGTGATTACGGTGCGTTGATCGGCAAAAGCGATGCCGATGCCGGAGTCGCCAGCGGATCTCCGGCTCAGATTGCAGGGATCAAAGAGGGAGATATTATCCTGTCACTCAACAACGAACGTGTTGATTCTGATCATGTCTTGTCGTCGCTGATTCAGAAACATAAAGTTGGGGAAAAAATAACACTTCGGATTTTCAGAGACGACAAAGAGTTTGACGTCAAAGTGAAATTGGAAGAACGGAAATGAAATTGTTTGCCGTTGGGCATAGCAGAGCGAAGGGCTTGATTTTTGAAACTTTTCTGGTATACTGGGAGTAGTAACAGTATACGTATGCCACCGTCATCATTTCCGCCGTTTCAACAATTTACGGTTAAGGCGCAGGAGGCGCTCAAGCGGGCGCATGATTTGGCTTTGGAGCGGTCGCATCAGCAGATTGATGCGCTGCATTTGCTCGCAGCATTGGTGCTGCAGGAGGAGGGGACCGTGGATACGATTTTGGAAAAATTGGAGATTGATATTTCCGCGTTTGCGGACCGGATGTTTGAGGCATTGGATGCAATGCCTCGTGGATCAATGGTCTCAACTCCGCTTGGGCAGGTATATCTGACCCAAGATCTTGCGCGAGTGATCGAGCAGGCGCATCGGGAAGCGGCGCATCTGAAAGACGAATTCATCTCCACCGAGCATCTATTTTTGGCGCTCATGGAGGTCCAGTCGCGCGCGAAAGACGTGCTGACCCGCGAGGGCCTGCAGAAAGAAGTGATCATGCGGGCGCTTGCCGAACTGCGGGGCGGTCAGCGCATCACGGATCAGGAGCCGGAAACAAAATATAACGTGCTTGAAAAATATGCGCGCAATCTGACGCGCCTTGCCCGGGCTGAAAAACTTGATCCGGTGATCGGCCGTGACGAGGAAATCCGCCGCGTCATGCAGGTGTTGTCTCGCCGCACCAAAAATAATCCGGTGCTGATCGGCGAGGCAGGCGTGGGCAAGACCGCTATTGCCGAGGGTCTGGCCGAGCGGATTGTGGCCGGGGATGTGCCAGAGTCGCTCAAAGAAAAAGAGGTGATCGCCATTGATATTGCGGCAATTGTCGCAGGCACCAAGTATCGCGGAGAGTTTGAAGACCGCCTCAAGGCCGTGGTTCGCGAGATTGAACGCGCCGGCGGCAAGTATATTATTTTCATTGACGAGCTGCACACCCTTGTTGGCGCTGGCGCGGCAGAGGGCGCCATTGATGCCTCAAACATGTTGAAGCCGGCGCTTGCGCGCGGAGAGTTGCATGCCATAGGCGCCACCACGCTTCGCGAGTACCAGCGATATATTGAACGGGATCCGGCATTGGCGCGCCGTTTTCAGGCCATATATGTGGACGAGCCCTCGGTTGAAGACACAATCGCGATTTTACGCGGGCTCAAACGAAAATATGAAGCGCATCATGGCGTGAAGATCACTGATGCGGCTTTGGTGTCTTCGGCCCAGTTGTCCTCTCGCTACATCACGGACCGATTTTTGCCGGACAAGGCCGTTGATCTCATGGACGAGGCCTCCTCCTCGCTCCGGCTCGAGATGGATAGTTTGCCCAAGGAGCTTGATGAGACACGGAGGAAAATCATGCGCCTTGAGATTGAGCGCGCAGGACTGATTGGCGAAAAGAAAGAAACCGATCGCAAACAGAAAGATCGGCTGAAAAGGGTCGAGAAAGAGATCGCAGAGTTGCAGGAAAGCATTCGCGGACTTGAGGAGACATGGGCAAAGGAGAAAGAGACGATCCATGAAGTGCGTTCCTTCAAGAAAAATCTCGACGAGGCGCGCCAAGAGTCGGATATTGCGGAGCGCACGGGTGAGTTCGGCAAGGTTGCCGAATTGCGGTACGGCAAAATTCCACAGCTTGAAGCGCAGCTTGAGGAGGCCGAAAAACATCTGGTGCAGTTGCAGAGCTCAAGGAATTTGTTGCGCGGCGAGGTGACTGAAGAAGACATCGCGGCCGCGATTGCGCGCTGGACAGGGATTCCCGTAACCAAAATCATCGAAACCGAAGCGTCTCGCCTGATTAAGATGGAAGAGGAATTGAAGAGGCGCGTGATCGGCCAGGATGAGGCCATCGAGCGGATCGCATCTGCAGTGCGCCGTTCTCGCGCGGGCATTAGCGAGGAAAACCGTCCGATCGGATCGTTCATGTTTCTGGGACCGACCGGGGTCGGCAAAACCGAACTTGCGAAAACCCTTGCGGAATTTTTATTCAGCGACGAGAAGGCGCTCATCCGGATCGACATGTCCGAATACATGGAGCGCCACGCCGCGGCAAAATTTATTGGCTCGCCTCCCGGATACGTCGGCTATGAAGAAGGGGGACAGCTGACGGAGCTGGTGAAGCACCGTCCGTACTCGGTGATTCTCTTTGATGAAATTGAAAAAGCGCACCCGGAGGTATTCAATATTCTTTTGCAAATTCTCGACAACGGCCGACTCACGGATGCCAAGGGTCGCACCGTAAATTTCAAAAACACGATTATCATCATGACGTCCAATGTGGGCAGCGAATTTGTGCACGAAATGGGGCAGATCGGATTCATGACGATAGATGAAGATACGCGCGAACGCAAAGAGTCCGACATGAAAGGACGGATCCGCCGCGCGCTCGAACGAAACTTCCGTCCGGAATTTCTCAATCGGCTCGATGAAATTATTTTCTTCTCATCATTGAACCGGTCCGTGATTCAAAAGATTGTCGAGATCCAGTTGGATCGCGTGGTCAAACGCATGGAGAGTCGCGAGATCTCAATCGCATTTGCCGACGAGGTGAAAAAAATGATCACCGAAAAAGGATACGATACAAACTACGGCGCGCGCCCGCTCAAGCGCGCAATCCAGAGCCTGATCCTCGATCGGTTAGCGCAAGACATCATCTCCGAAAAAATTGTCTCCGGCGACTCGATTCTGATCGGCGTCAAAGACGGCAAGATCACGATCTCGCCGCATATAAAAAAACTCGTCCCGAAACATCGCGAGCGCCTGCATATAAAAAAATAAACGGCATTCGCCAAAACAAAAACAGTTCCGAGTTTCCTTACGGTTCCAACCCGCTGATGCAGTATTGGAACTGTTTTTATTTTGTAGAGAGCTACTAAGCTCTTGAGACGGCCGTCCAAAATGCTTAGTAACGACCCTTTCCATTTTGATTCCAGAATAAGTCGACACGGCGTATAAAAAAAGAGAGAGGCCACCGAAGTGGCCTCGACTTGTGGCATCACTGCCGCGAAACAAACACGCAACAGTACGAATCTGTTTTGCGGCAACGATGCCGAGAAAAAGAGAGATAACAGTTCGCTTTTATTTTAACAATAAAGCGAATTTTTTTGAAAGATCTGAAATTAAATGAGAGAAATTATAACCGGCGTTTATTGATACAATCGCCTATTATACATTCAATACATTCCGAAATAAAAGAGCAGATTTTTGTCTTGCAAGACGAGAAATCAGACCTATATTGATCTTGTCATCTAATTTCTGATCTTAGTATCGCAAATACGCGAAACCGCGTCAAGAAAAGTTATCCACAAGGGTAGTTGTTGAGGTATTTTTGTCATTCCCGCGAATGCGGGAATCCAGTAAGTAAACACGCGCGTAAAAATTCTCTGGATTCCGGATCGAGTCGGGAATGACAAGATTGGAAAAAATCAAGAAATAAAAGTGGCGTTTGACAAATTGAGAGGGAGGGGGTACTGTTCTTGTAGTTCTAGAGCAATCCAATGTTAAAGGAGGTTTTATGAATAAAGCAGGCTATGACAGCTATAAAGAATTTGTTTGTGCTAAGATAATGGAAGATGCAGTGGATGCTGTGGGGGTAGAGCTAAAAAATCGGGTGTGGGTTTGTTCGCCCGATGCTGAACTAGACTGCGTGCTGAGGGGTATTGATTACGAAAAGTTTAAGGATTTGGCGCTTAAAAAGATAGACCGCAATCGTGATCAATGTGACTTAGGCCTTTTATCGTTACGACGGTGAGGGTCATTATTTTTTTGAAATCTTGGAAACTGAAACGCGGAGGGACACAATTTCTGCAGGGGACATAGATCGCATCGCGGGTCTTTGGCGGTGCAGATTTTTCGGCCGTGCTCGATGAGGAGGTAGGTGGAGCGGAACCAATTTTTTTTCGGGAGGAGCTCCATAAGATCGCGCTCGATTTTTTTCGGGTCGTGCGCCGCGGAAAGGTCAAGGCGTTGGGAGAGGCGGCTGACGTGCGTGTCCACCGCGATACCCTCGACGACATCGTACGCGTTTCCCAAAACCACGTTTGCGGTTTTGCGCGCCACGCCCCGGAGGGTCAGCATCTCCTCCATGGTCTTGGGAACTTTCCCGCCGAAATTTTCTTTCACGATTCTCGCGGTCGTGAGAATGTGTTTTGCTTTTGCGCGGTAGAAACCGGTGGAGTGGATCATGTCTTCGAATTCTTTTTCTGCGCGTTCGCTGGCTGACGCTCGGATGTAATCGTCGAGCATGCGGTATTTTTTGAAAAGTTTTTCCGTGACCTCATTCACTTTTTTGTCGGTGCACTGTGCCGAGAGGATCACGGCGACCAAAAGCTCCCACGGGTTGGAAAATCGGAGAATCATGCCGGCCTGCGGGTATATCCGCTTGAGTCGAGTAAAAATATTTTTAGCGCGGTTTTGTTTTTGCGGCAGAGTTTCTTTTTTCATAGTTTGTTTTCCGTCATTCCCGACTTGATCGGGAATCCAGAATTGCCTACCCCATGAGCATGCTGGATTCCCGCTTTCGCGGGAATGACAAAAGTAGCGGGAATCTTATGGGTACTTTAACAAATTTATATCTCATTCGCAAAAACGAAAATTGACAGTCGGGGAAGTTATTGGTATGACAAGCAGTATACCATGAAGACCTCGCAAGAATTGCATCGAAAAACATTTGAGCTGACCTTGGCGCTCTATCGCGTGACTGATTTTTTTCCGCAGGGGGAGGCGCTCAAGCGCCAGCTGCGCGAGAAGGCCAATGAGATTTTTGGTTGCGTGACTGAATACGGATATACCGACCGCCACGAGCAGGAGACACTCACGTTACTTGGCAGGGTTGAGACCATCAAGGGGTATTTGCGCGTGAGCCGCTCCATGCGGTTTGTCCGGCCGATCAATCTGACGATTCTTGAGCGCGAGTATGAATTTCTTGAACATTTTTTCAGGCAGGAACTTACCGGGAATCATGTTTCGTATGATGAACAAGAGCAGGATGTTTCCGGAAACAAAACCAAACTGCGTATTGCCGGCGAAGATGCTCGTATGACGGATCGCCAGAAAAAGATACTTACGTTTGTGGAAAAAGTGTCACAGGCGAAAATCAGCGATTTTTACGCCTTACTCACCGGCGTAAGCGCCAAAACCATCCAGCGCGATTTGCACGATCTGGTGCAAAAGAATATTCTCAAAAAAGACGGCCGAAAGCGCTGGACCAGTTACTCCTTACTATGAGACCTCTTACCAAAGTCATTATTCCGGTTGCCGGCCTTGGCACGCGATTCCTTCCTGCCACCAAAGCGCAGCCAAAGGCCATGCTGCCTCTGATCGATAAGCCGGTCATACAGTTTCTGGTCGAAGAAGCGGTTGCTTCCGGTATCACTGACATAATTTTTGTGACAGGCCGGGGAAAAAGAGCCATAGAGGACCATTTTGATTATTCTCCGGAGCTTGAGTATTTTCTCCGCAATCGGGGGAGAAGCGAACTTGCAGACCGCATACGCGCCATCTCGTCGCTTGCCAGGTTTACGTATGTCCGTGAAAGCGAACCGCTCGGGCCAGGACATGCCGTGTTGCAGGCGCGGCATCTTATCGGACATGACGAGCCGGTCGCTGTCCTATACGAAGATGACGTGGTTGACGCTAAAGTTCCGTGTCTGAAACAATTGATGCATGTTTTTGGTACCTATCAAAAACCCGTGCTTGCTCTTGACCGGGTTCCAAGAAAAATGGTCTCAAGATATGGTATTGTGGGGGTACAGAAGATTTCCAATCGGACATATAGGGTGACCGATATGATTGAGAAGCCAAAGATCGAGGAGGCCCCGTCCAATCTTGTCTCGCGCGGCAAATATATCTATACTCCGGAGGTGCTCGATCTCCTTGCCGTTATGAAACCGGGTCCCGGAGGAGAGCTTTTTGCGACCGGCGCCTTCCAGCTCTATCTGAAACAAGGAGGAGAGATGTATGGCTATGAATATGAGGGAGTGCTCTATGACTGCGGTGAAAAACTCGGGTTTGCCAAGGCAGTGGTGCGGGTCGGGCTTAAGCATCGCGAGATTGGCCGACAATTTCGGCGGTACTTGAAAAAACTCGATATATAGTGTATGCTGGCCCATGTTGTGCAACTATGCTTGAAAAGCTGGCGTATTAGTTACTAGGCACGGTTATCCACAGGGGGGTACTTGTGTAACAGTGCAGGCAGTTCTATACTATACATGATGTGGATAAGTGTACTTGCGTGTTCTTGCGAGAACAGTATACTTATGCTATAACGTATGTGGGATCCCTGATTATTTCTGATGGGAGAGGACGTTGACAATTGAAAGAATGATGTGCGATATTGAACATAGTTTGAAGGTTTCTTTACACGTGGAGTTTCAAGATTCGGTCGATCTCCTTAAGCCCGTGCTCCGCTTTCTGATGTCGGATATCAGAAGTCAGATATCAGAAAGCGGGGTACGGATGAGGGGAACTTGAGCTTCATAAGCATTCTTCTTCATTATTTATTCAAATCAAAATACGCCTTTTACTTACCCGGTTCGTCGACAAGGGTAAGAAGTGAGGCGTTCAGAAAATTTTCGGTGAGTAATAAAAACATTAAAAACATTATGAATATATTACCCTTAAGTGGTGGCGGTCGTTTTAAGAAAGTTGCGGCACTGGCAACAGCCATCACGATTTCCGGAGCGGCGATCATTGTTCCGTTGGCTGCAGTCGCGCAGACATCAAGCATTGACTCGTTGATGGCGCAGATCGCAGCGCTCCAGGCGCAGATCAATGCGCTGCACGGCGGCTCAACGGCCGTAGCGTCAGCAACAGGCGGGTGCACCTTTGCCCGGAATCTCAAAGTTGGGTCAAGGGGGGATGATGTCACATGCCTTCAGAATGCTCTGATCGAAGGAGGATACCTGAATGTGACTGCAACCGGGTATTTTGGCTCGTTAACCAAAGCCGGGGTAGTGGCATGGCAGAGAGCAGCCGGCGTTTCCCCGACATCCGGATACTTCGGACTAAAATCCCGCGCAGCATACAGCTCGCAGGTAGCTGCAACACCTGCAACTCCGGCAACGCCGGGCACCCCAGCAACTCCGGTAACACCTGCAACTCCGGCAACGCCGGGCACCCCAGCAACACCAGCGGCACCGGTAGCATCAGGGCTGACGGTTATGCTTGATGCGAATCAGCCAGTGGCAAATCTTGCTCCGGGCGGAGCTGCCCGTGTACCGTTTACGCGGGTGAAGTTTACCGCATCGGCAGACGGGGATGTGATGATTACCGGTTTTACGGCAGAACGCAAGGGCCCGTCCAACGATGCGGCGCTTGACAGCGTGGTCTTGCTGGATGAGAACGGAGCGCAGCTCGGTCTTTCCAAGACCTTGAACTCCCTTCATCAGGTATTGTTGAATGAACCGGTGAAAGTAGCGGCCGGAACAACACGAACACTAACCATTGCGGGCAACATGACCGCGGCAGTCAGTACCTATAACGGTCAGGTTATCCAGCTTGCTCTTGTGGGCGTGAACGCAGGAACCACTGCAGTAACGGGTGTTTCTGCGACAGCGCCGCTGGTGGGCAACGGCCAGACCTATAACAGCACGGTTTCGATCGGCACCGTTACCATGCAGCGCGGATCAACTGATCCGGGCGTGGCAGTAACGAAAAACATCGGCCAGCTTGGCTATACATTTTCGGCAATCCGCTTAACTGCAGGATCTGCAGAAAAGGTATATCTGAAGTACATCCGCTGGAATCAGACCGGATCGGTTGCCTCGGGTGACCTCGCAAATATCAAGACATATGTAGACGGAACCGCCTATGATACGGTTGTCAGCTCGGACGGCAAGTATTATGTCACGACCTTCACCGATAACAGCGGCCAGGGGATTCTGGTTGATAAAGGATTCTCAAAGGAGCTATCGATTAAAGGCGATATTACCGGCGGATCAGGCCGTACCGTTATCTTTGACATCGCAAAGAAAATTGACATTGGCGTAAATGGCCAGACCTACGGATTCGGCATCTTGCCTCCGCAAACCGGTACGGCTGCTGCCGATCATACCAGCCCGAACTTCACCTCAAGCGAGGATCCGTGGTATGCCGGCGGTACCGTAACCGTATCGGCAGGCACGATCAGCATCAGCTCCTCAAATTCGGTGGCGGCACAGAATATTGCGGTCAACGTGCCAAACGTACCATTGGGAGCATTTACCGCTGATGTAAGGGGTGAGCCCATCACCGTAAACAAAGTAGCATTCAATGTTGCTTTGGTTCGTCCCGCTGGCGCTGCCTATAGTTGTGTGGCCAGCGATGCGGTTGCAAGTAACCCGTGCGTCAATGACCTTACCAACGTAACCTTGGTTGATGAGAATGGCAGCGTGATTGCGGGTCCGGTTGACGGAGGCGCAGTAGATACCACCGACACAACTGGAGCGTCCAATGGTGTATTCGTCTTCTCAACGAGTATTACGTTTCCGGTTGGTCTTCATACCTATACCCTCAAGGGCAGGGTAGGATCTGATCTGCTCAACAACACGACAATCCAGGCATCAACCACGCCGAGCGCTGACTTTGCATCAGCAAAAGGTCAGAACAGCGGCAATTCCATTACCCCATCACCGGCAGCGGCAATCTCGATGAACACCATGACGGTAAAGACGGGTGCGCTCACGGTAAGCGTGCAAAGCGTACCGGTTGCGCAGACCGTAATCGCAGGAGCGCTTCAGTTTGAGTTTGCCAGGTACAACTTTGACACGACCGCATCCGGAGAAGATGTGCGTGTATCATCTGTCCCGCTCTACTTCAACGCGGTATCGGGTAACAGAAACGATCTGACCAACTGCCAGTTGTACGACGGGGCAACGTCGCTCAATACCAACACCAAGAAAAATCCGGCGTCCACGGATACTGCATCTTCAACGAGCATTACCTTTGACGGAACCGGTTTGGTGCTGTCCAAAGGCGCCTCAAAGACGCTCTCAATGAAGTGCGATGTGCGAAGCGGATCAACCGGAGTGTACCAGTGGGGTATTGACAACCTCCAAGGCGGATCTTCCAACAGCTGGACCGGAGTAACCGGTCTTGGCAGCGGACAGACCATTTCGGAAACAGTTACTACGGCAGCGGGTCAGCAGATGACGGCATCATCCGGCGGGTCTCTCTCGGCAGTACTTGACACCAACAGTCCCGGCTACGTGATTGTTGCGGCAGGCACCACCGGGGTTGAGCTTGGACGGACCAAATTCAGCGCGCTCAACGAAGACATTGACGTCAAGCAGATCGCCTTGAAACTGACCGGCACGGCTTCCAACACCCAGAATGACCTGGTGAACAACATGGTGACGCTGTACGACGCAGATACTATGGTAGCGGTCGGTACCGCGGTCATCAACTCCACGGGCAATGCAACTTCATCCTTGATTACGTCTGGCGCATTCCGCGTACCGAAGGGTGGATCAAAGACCTTGGTCATCAAGGGCGATATGTCCGCAATCGGTCCGACTGCAAACCTGACCAGATCCGGAGATAACCTGATTGTTGACTACGACACAGTGAACACGGGCTTGACCGGCACCTACGGCACCGGAGTCGCATCGGGCGCCACGATCACCCCGACAGGCAGCAGCGCCAACAACAGTTCAGCCGGCGTGAGGATCATGAGGTCATATCCGATTGTCACCTACATTCCATTGACTTCCACGGAGAAAATTCTCACCAGCAAGGCGAACAATATTCTCTACAAGTTCAGCGTTCAGGCAAAGAGCGGCGATGTGGCGTTTTATAAGTTCCAGTTTGCGATCGGTTCATCCACGCTCTCTGGCAGTGTTGCAACAACCTCCGCGTATGCGCTGTATGCCTTCACCGATTCCGGATTCTCGATCATTGATTCGACATTCTCCTCGACTGGTTTGATCAACGCAGGCACGTGCTTTAATGGACGTTCCTCAACGGCAGCCGGTCCGCAGACGGTCTCCATCTATCCTGACAAGACCTCGTGCAACAGCACGGCAACCACGACCTATATCGTGCCCAACGGCTTGACCCGGTACTTCCAGCTTCGCGCAACTGCGGCCAATGTGTCTACGATTACCACCAGCAAGGATACCATTACGGTTAACTTGAATGGTAGCGCGGCATATCCGGTGAACACGGCAACGCTGATGTCAAAGGCAGGAGCCCCGGCTCCCGGAGCGGCAAGCGGCGCGGCAGTAACGAGTTCGGTTGATGCGGATACGAACAACCAGTTCATCTGGTCGCCGATCTCCACCACGACGCAGAACACGATTCAGGATCTTGACTTTACCAACGGGTATCAGGTTATGGGTCTGCCCGCACTTGGGACAACCCAGGAGAGCTTGTCATCGCAGTAAAGTCTCGTAATCTCCTTGTGTAGCGAGTGTCAAAACCCCCCGATCAGGGGGGTTTTGATTTATGGTTGACCACCGCGGATTGACTATGCTATGGTGGTGATATATGCCATACAAGGAAATCGTAGTGGGAATCATTGTTGCGCTTCTGGTCGTGGTCGGCATTGCCTTTCGGGAAAAAATTTTCCATTCCGTCCCGGAGATGCCGCAATCTGCGCCGGTGGGCAATGAAGCAGCGACATCTTCGCCGCCTCATGCGCAGAATCCGGAAAACCTTCTTACCCCAAACCAAAACCAGCCCGCCAAACCTCTGTCCGCGTACCATGGCCGGCCTCTTGATGAGATAAAATTCAGGCCGGAAATACTCGAGACAATGAGCGGAGAACACAAAGATAAACTCTCCGCAAACGTCCGGAAATATGCCAAGATGGTCAAGGAAACTCCGGAATATACCGCGGCGTGGCTGGAGTTGGCGCTTCTCAAAAAAGCGATCGGCGATTACGAAGGCAGCCGCGATATTTGGCTGTATAAAAGTGTCATACATCCGCATGAGGCAACCGCGTTTCTCAACCTGGGGGATCTTTACACCAACTATGTGAAAGATTATCCAAAAGCGGAAGCAAGTTATGGGGGTGCGATCAAGGCGGATCCCAAGAACGTCATGGGATATCTCGGGCTATCCGATCTGTATGTTTTTTTCTTGAAAGAGAAAAAAGCGCAGGCCGAGGGTGTCTTGAAGGAAGGCATTGCGGCCAATCCCGGTGATGTAAATCTTGCGCATGCACTCAGCCGTCTGTATGAACGTAATGCGAAATAATCTCGTTCTCCTTTTTGTCGGCGTCCTGTTTTTTACAGGAAGTGTCTTGGCTGCCTCGGGAATCGCTCGTTTTGTATTTACGACAGATCCGCAGACCGTACGTCCCGGAGAACTCTCCGGCGTTCTGAAAATTCAGGCGCAAGACGCGAATAATAAGGAGATCAAAACCGAGGAGACCATTGACGTGGAGTTTTCGTCAACATCCCTGACTGGAAAATTTTTAAACGCGAGCTCAAGTCCCGCCAGAACATGGATGAACAAAGGCACGGCGAATTTTACGTTCTACTATCTGGATTCTGTCGCGGGGCTTCACACGATCAACATAAAAACACGGGGTCGGGATTCGGGAACATCATGGATTGCGAGCCAGACGATCAACGTCTCCGGCGTTTCTGCGTCAAGCAACACTCCTGTTCCTGCGGCACTGCCACCGCCGCCTTCGCCGCCGCCCCTGCCATCAGGAGGTTCTTCGAGTGTGAATATCAATGTTGACGCAGGACCGGATCAGACAGTACCTGCGGGTTCGACAGCGGGTTTCAACGGAAGCGCCGTCGGGCTCAAAAAAGAACCGCTGGAAAATGGGCGTTTTTGGTGGAATTTCGGCGATGGCGAAACGCAGGAAGGGAAATTTATTACCCATGTTTTTCGTATCCCGGGCACGTATATCGTGGGATTGCATATGAACTCCGGTGAATATGGGGCATCGGATTATGCAACGGTGCATGTGCTTGCGAACCAAATGCGGGTGGTGAGCGTTGTAGAAGGAAGGGAGGGATACCTGCGGTTTTTGAACCCTCTTCCAGTAGAGAGCGACATAGGGGATTGGGTCATTCAGGACGCAACAGAGAAGAAATTTTTTGTGCCGTCGAAAACAAAGGTTGCGCCGGGTGCTGAAATTTCATTTTCCAATGCAGTAACAGGGCTTTTGCAGACGGATAATGCGCTCTATCCGCTTACTGTTCAATATCCGAATGGCACGGTTGCGTTTACCTATGTTCCTGCGGGAACGTCAAGTTCCCGGGCAGTGTCCGTACCGGTCGCGGCGCAAGTCGGTTCGTCATCGCCCGTCTCGAACCCGGAACAAGGTTTTGCAGGGAAAACAAAACCTGCGCGCTCATTTTCAAAAAGAAACCCGCCTTTCGGTTCTCACAGCTCAAGCAATACAAAAGAAGATATGAACTCGCTGCGTACAAATCTTGCGGCGCTGCCGGGAAAACTTTCAATTTCTTCCCGGGTTCTTTTTGCCGGCGCAGTCGGATTAAGCGCGCTTGGGGCGCTGGGTTTTTTCGTGCTGAAACATTTTTTGACGTGATGATGGAAAAAACAAGACTTATTATTTTCACGACCTCGTATTATCCGTTTGTCGGAGGGGTGGAAACCGCGATTCAAGAAATCGGTCGGAGGCTGAACCGGCGTTTTGACGTCCGTATCGTGACGAGTCGGTTCTCCCGGCGTCTTCCGAAGTGCGAGATCCGTCCCGAAGGAAAAGTGATTCGGGTGGGTATTGGTCGGGGATTCGATAAATGGCTCCTGCCGTTTTTCGGTTGCATTGTGGCGCTGCGGAACATCGGCGGGGAAGGTAGGGCGATACTGTGGGGAGTTGATATTTCGCAGGGCTCCGTAGCTGCCTTTTTTTGTAAAATACTGCGGCCCCGGCATCCGTTTGTCCTCAACATCCAGTATGGGTACGGAGATAGCCGCCTTGCATCGGGTCGGCTCGGCATGATCGGCGCGGCGCTCCGGCTGATGCTCTGGCTTGCGGATGAGGTAACCGTGATCTCATCGTATCTCGGGGAAGTTGCGGCTGCATACGGGTATCACGGCCGGTGCGTACTTATTCATAATGGAGTTAACGCAGATCTTTTCGGTCTTCGCGACAAAAGCGCAAATGGTCTGCTGTCATTCCCGCGAAAGCGGGAATCAAGAATCAGTACTGACTGGATTCCCGATCAAGTCGGGAATGACATAGAGCATGCCCCAATTATCATCACTACCTCGCGCTTGGTGGAAAAGAATGGCATTGATACCCTTGTCCGTGCCATAGCCGTTCTCAAGAATAAAGGGAAGCCGCTCCAATGTCATATTCTCGGAGACGGGCCGGACAGGTCCGCTCTTGGATTTCTTGCCAAAGAGCTTGGGGTTGAACATGAGATCAAATTTTTCGGGAGCGTCCCGTTCGAAAAAATCCCGGCGCATCTGCATCAGGCAACAATCTTTATCCGTCTTTCGCGTTCCGAGGGGATGGGGGTTTCTTTTGTTGAAGCGCTTGCCGCCGGCGTTCCCATTATCGGGACTCGGGTCGGCGGGATTCCTGATATTATCACGGACGGGGTAACAGGGTTGTTCGCGAAAGTTGACGATCCGGGCGATGCCGCGGAGAAAATCATGCGCCTTCTGCAGGATCCTGGATTAAGCCGGTCAATCGTCGAGAACGGCAAAAAAATGATCCGCGAGCGCTTTCTTTGGGATTCGATTGCCGGACAATACGAAGAAGTTTTTGACCGGGTCTTATCTTGCCGGATTCTTGTCGCCACCGGCCTTTTCCCGCCTGAAATCGGAGGTCCCGCGACGTACAGCAAACTGCTGCAGGATGAGTTGCCCAAATCCGGGTTTGTCGTGACGGTGTTGCCGTTCCGTTCCGTGCGCCATCTTCCAAAATTGATCCGCCACGGCGCGTATTTCTGGAACATATTTTGGAGAGGCCTGGCCGCCGACGTTATTTTCGCGCAGGATCCCGTTTCGGTCGGGGCCCCGGCTGCCTTAGCCGCCATGCTGACCCGCAAAAAATTCGTGCTCAAGATCGTGGGGGACTATGCATGGGAACAGGGCAGCCAGCGATTCGGCGTTGCGGATCCACTCGATGAGTTTCTGGAGAAAAAATATGACTGGAAGGTGGAAATGCTTCGCCGGCTTGAGCGATGGGTAGCATGTCGTGCCGACAGCATCGTGGTTCCGAGCGAATATCTGCGTGGCGTCGTGACGCGGTGGGGTGTTCCCCGGGATCGCATTACCGTAATCTATAACGCTTTTGATCCGCCTATCAGGATGTTAACCAAAAACGAAGCGCGAGAAAAACTCGGTTTTTCGGGAACTGTGCTCATTTCCGTCGGTCGGCTCGTGCCGTGGAAAGGGTTTGAGGCCGTGATTGAACTCGTGCAAAAATTAAGAGCAGATGTCCCGGATCGCGATATTCGTTTAAGAATTATTGGTAGTGGTCCCGTTCATGTTGAAGATGTAATACGCGCTCCTGAACCGGGCTTCGTCATTGAGTTAGCGGGTAGTTTATCGCATGAAGACGTTCTCACATCACTGATTGCCGGTGACATATTTATACTCAATACAAAATACGAAGGTTTCTCTCATGCTATACTGGAAGCCATGGCTCTGGGAATTCCGGTCTGTACGACGCGCGCGGGAGGAAATATCGAGCTCATTCAGGATGGAGAAACCGGTTTGTTTTTCGATTGGAACAATATTAATCAGATGCAAGCTGCAGTTATGCGGCTTCTGAACGATCATGATTTTACCCGTAGATTATCAGAGCGCGCGCGGGAAAAAGCAGGATCATTCTCGGCCCAACGAATGCTGAATGAGATCACGGCACTGCTCAAAAACGCATGAAAATTTTAATGCTTGCCCAAGATCCGAATATCTGCGTTGTCGGAAGCAGCGCGCGCAAACGCATGAAGCGCTATGCGGAGCTTTTTGACGAGCTGCATATCATAGTCATGACCGCCAGTTTCAAAGCACGAGAACCCCAATCACTTTTTTGCTCTGGTGAAACTCCACGCTCGCCGGACGAGCAAAACGGCCGCCTCTTCCTTTATCCGGCTGCAGGCAATCCGTTGCTGCAGCGGTGGCGCATGTATCGCATAGCAAGGAAGCTTGTGAGCCGCGTCCGTTTCGACGTCATCACCAGCCAAGCACCGGATGAAGTCGGGCTGATTGCGTACCGCATTGCCCGCCGTTTCAATATAAAGCTGCAATTGCAAGTGCATACTGATGTGTTGAGTCCGCGGTATGGGCGCGCCTCGCGGAAAGAATATCTTCGTGCGCTGCTCGCGCAATTTCTGCTCCCGCGCGCGGATTGCATGCGCGTCGTAAGCGAGCGGATCAAACGCTCATTGGTTGCCGAACTTCGGATTCCGGAATCAAAAATTTTTGTCTTGCCGATATTCACCGATCTCGAACCGCTCCGCGATTCGTTTCCCAAGCCGGAAGATTTGACGCGTCTCAAAAAATATGCGTTTCGGATGATCGCGGTGGGACGATTCGTGGATAAAGAGAAAAATTTCAGTATGTTGATCAAGATGATGGCTGATTTTGTAAAACAGGAACCCACAGCCGTTCTTTTCCTGGTCGGTGACGGGCCGGACAAGGCGAATTATCAAAAGAAAGTTGTGCGGTTTGGACTGAACAAAAACGTCGTGATCGAACCGTGGCGCAATGATCTTGCCTCTTTCTACAAGTGCTTTGATGTATCTCTGATCTCGTCGAATTACGAGGGGTGGGGATTGGTTGCGATGGAAGCAATGGCTGCCGGAGTCCCGCTTGTGATGACCGACGTTGGCTTGGCCGGAGAAATAGTGCGGGACGGCGTGAATGGCCGCGTGGTGCCGATGGGAGACCGCGATGCCTTTCTTGCTGGGGTTCTGGATCTATACGAGCACCCGGAAAAACGCCATGCGTTTGCCGACGCGGCGCGCCACACGCTTGCCGAAATGAAACCGCACAGCGAGAGCGAGTACCTCCAGCTGTACCGTAAAGGTTTTGAGCGGTGTATAATATAAAAACTATAAGAAGCTGTGATGGTACGATTCAAATCTTCAAAAGAGTTTTCAAAAGCCATACATAAGTTACTTCTTGATCAATGAAAGCAGATTGTTACATATCAAAGACGTACATTTCCTGCATATTATGAAACTTCTCATTATCACACAAAAAGTTGATGAGCGAGACGAGGTGCTTGGGTTTATGCACCGATGGATCGAGGAATTCGCCAAGCACTGCGAGGCGATTACGGTTATTTGCCTTGAGGAAGGAGCTCATCACTTGCCGTCGAATGTTCGGATATTTTCTTTGGGAAAAGAACATAGGCGTTCCCGCATCCTATATGTGCTGCGCTTTTGGTATTTTATTTGGCGTGAACGGGTTGCCTATGACGCCATATTCGTGCACATGAATCAGATTTATGTGTTGCTGGGATGGCCGGTATGGCAATTGCTTGGAAAAAAAATATCGCTGTGGTACGCGCATGGGGCCGTGAGCGCATCATTGCGCCTCGCGGAGAAGATGTCGGGCATTATATTCACCTCGACCGCTAGCGGCTTCAGAATTCAGAGTCCGAAAGTGCGTATTGTAGGGCAGGGGATCGATACGGATTATTTTGCCCCTAGTGCGCGTCCGGAAAATCCTGTGCCAAAAATCATCATGATCGGCAGGCTCTCTCCGGCAAAAGATCAGGCCACGCTCATCCAAGCGCTCGAAATACTAATGCATGAGGGCAAAAAATTTCAAGCCGATATTGTCGGGAGCGCAGGTACGCCGGAGCAAAAATCGTACGCAGAGTCGCTCTATCATATGGTTGAGGAGAAAAAACTAGGCAGCTTTATTAAATTTGTCGGCGGTGTGCCGCATAGAGAGATTCTGAAACATCTGCGGCAGGCCGATATTTTCGTAAACCCGGGCTTGACCGGAAGTTTAGACAAGGCCGGGCTTGAAGCCATGGCGACCGGTCTTTCGATGTTGACGTGCAACGAAGCGTACGACGGCGTGCTCGGTGATTATCGCGATCTGTTGATGTTTCAAAAAAAGAATCCGGCCGATCTCGCCAAAAAACTTCCTGTTTTGCTGCATATGGACGCCCCATCCCGCACCCGCCTTTGCCAATCCATGCGCGCGATCGTAGTGGAGCATCACCGCATCGAGGGGCTGGTTGAAAAAATTATTGCAATTCTCGCGTCATAGGCATACGATGATTTCGCTTGCATCTCTGACATAAGTGATTTATGGTTATCTCTATGAAAGACGCGCTCAAAAGATTACAAAAGGAAATATACAACGAAGGAAGCCGGGAGAAAATCGATGATGCCCAATGGGCTGCGTTCACGCGAAATTGCGTGGTGGCGCTCATGGCTGGCGGAGAGGGATCGCGTTTCAAGACGATTTCCGATCCCCACCATCTGCAAAAAAATTCCGTTGTGCTGCCGAACGGCGATACCATGATCGAGCGCATAATCCGGATGTATCATGACGCCGGCTTTCAGAATTTTGTCGCGCTCGTTTTCCATAATGCCGGTTCCATCAAGGATCTGCTGGGCGATGGCAGCCGGCTCGGCGTCAATATCGCATATAGCCATGATCCGGAACATCCGGTCGGCAAGGGGGGTGCCATGCGCAATGCCCTTGAGAACGGATCGATCCCCGCGGACAAAAGCTGCATCGTGCACAATCCCGATGATCAGATCATCAACTATGAAGGGGACTTTGCCCGCGATGCGGTTGCCGCGCATCTTGCCGGTTTGAAGCGCGGCATGATCGCGACTGCGGTGGTGGCCGACGGCACCCCGTACGCGTTTACCGGCATGAAGATCGCAGACGGAGTGGTTGCGCAAACCGAGATGTATCCCCACGTTCCGATTCCGGCGCACGTCGGCGTGACCGTGTTTTCACCCGCGGCGTATGAATACTTCCCGCGGCTGTTTGATCTCTCAAAAAAAATAGATTTTGAAAACGTGCTGTTTCCTCTCTTGGCAGAAGAACAAAAACTCTATTCCTATGGTATTCCGGGACGATGCTGGCTTCCGGTGAACGATCAAAAAGCTCTTGCAAAACTCGTACAAACTCTTTAACGTAGTGCCATGAGCTCGACAGGATATGTATGCCCCGAAAACTTTCTATTATTATTCCGGTCTTTAATGAACGAGAAACCGTCCAAGAGCTGCTTCGCCGGGTGGAGCAGGCGCGGCTGCCCGAATACTGGGAGAAAGAAATCATCGTGGTTGATGACGGATCAGACGACGGCACCAAAGAACTGCTCCAAAACTGTACCTATCGCATCAGAGTTATTTTGCAGGAGAAGAATCAAGGAAAGGGATGGAGTGTGCAACGCGGGCTTCAGGAGGCAACCGGGGATTATTGTTTAATCCAGGATGCGGATCTCGAGTATGATACGAACGAAATTGGTGGGCTGATACATGGTCTGGAACAAGGCAAAGGGGATGTCATATACGGTTCACGCAATCTGTTAAAGAGACGGAAGCTGACAGAGCTTTTTATACCTCGTTTGGGGGTGTGGATAATTACCAAACTGCTCAACCTGCTGTATGGCCTTTCGCTGACCGACGCATGGACATGCTACAAACTTTTTCCCATTGGCGTGGCTGGTGATTTTCCCATTGGGGGATTTGAGGCCGAGCTTCTCTTTACCGCGGCGCTTGCGCGCCGGGGCTTGTCAATTGGTGAGATTCCCATTTCGCATCATCCGCGCTCGAGCTCTCAAGGAAAGAAAATCCGGTATCGTGATGGCATATGGGCGTTACTTGTGTTGCTGGGAGATTGGTTTTCTCATCAGTAAGCGTTTTCGCATCATATGCCTTATGAAATTACTCATTCTGACTTGTGCACGAAAATGGAATCTTCGTATAAATTCCCGCCATTTTTCAAATTAAATTTTCGGCGCAGGGAACCCTTATACACGAAACCGAGAAGAGTAAGCATTTTGTATATTTCGGCAAATAATAGTTGTTCTTCATAGAGAGTAATAAAAGAGGTCTCGATAATGATTACTTTCGTATTTTTCAAAAACTCGATTCCGCCCCTGATCACCCGATCTTCATAACCCTGGGTATCTATCTTGATCAGTATTTCTTTTTTAAGATTGTCCGGATGCAGCTCGCGCATATCGTCAAGCCGCCGCACGACGATTTTTTCGTCATGAGTATTTTTTGTGTAAGGATATAAGTCTTTATGGGATTGCGCCATATCCAATATTGACGAACTGGCCGAGTAATCATTGCGGTGCATGGTGACCTCTTCGCTCAAAGCGCCAAGCGCCACATTAAATGCTTTGAATTTTTTATCATTTTTCATCGCAATTAAAAGATCATCGTAACAATCTTTGAGCGGCTCAAAAGAATAGATATACGCATCCGGGAGAGCAGAGCGGATGTCTTGAGCAAACTGCCCGATATTGGCACCGACGTCAACAATCGTCTGTATGCCGATTTCTTTGAGCCATAAAAGCTGATCCGGCTCCGGCCTGTAGCGGCGAACGTCAAAGCCGGTTTTCCACAGCAGTTTTCTTAGTGGATGTATTGCCATACGATTCTGGTGTTTTGGGTAAGTTGCTGTTTAATCCTGCGTAGAAGAGAAAGCTTTCCCGCAAAACCATAATGCCACGAAGGATCTACGGCAATAATTTCATTATACGCTTTTTGGAGTTCTTTGAGATAGATTTTGTATATTTCTTTTTGGTGGACAGTGGCGGGATATGGTTTTAGAATACCGTGTTTCTCCAGATATACAACCAGTCCGTGGAAATGGTAGCAGATAAGTTTTTCATCGTCAATGTAAAATTCGCCCCGTTTTTTCCTTACGGTATACCGTTCAAGGTTCCATGTGCCAAGGTTCGCCCCTTTTTCTGATATCTCCTCTACATTTTTAAAATCCTGCGGCCAGCTTTTCAGGTAGGATTGATCGCCATGCCTGCCTTTGTCGTGAAAATTGTAGCACCACTCTATGCATTGATTTTTCCATCTTCGGACGCATGCCCTGCTCGTCCCGTCGTTTCTGAATATGATGAATCCTGAATTGTAGTAGCCGACGATGTCCGCGATGTACTGTTTTTTCTCCGAGAATTTATGCGAAGTGATCATGATTGACGCGTCCGTATATTTTTGAAACAGAGGTTCGGGCGAGGAATAAAAAAGCATATCGGCGTCTACAAATATCATCGCTGCCACGTTCTTTTCTCCCAGAATATAGCTCATGATCGAGGGTTTGCATGTCCACGCAAACTCCTGTTTTGTTCTGGAGGATCTGACCCTTTCCAGTTCCGTGTCGCGGAGATGCGACAGATTCACGATCTCCACGTTCTTTTTATCCAACCTTCGTATGAGTATTTCCGACTCATCGTCAAGGCACAGTACCCATATTGTATACCTTGAGATATGTGTTTCGATGGAATTACAAAGCGCCAG
Source organism: Candidatus Sungiibacteriota bacterium (assembly GCA_016196115.1). Lineage (GTDB taxonomy): Bacteria > Patescibacteriota > Minisyncoccia > Sungbacterales > HO2-52-23 > JACQRW01. Next base: position 49,165 of record JACPYI010000023.1, on the reverse strand, counting down.
CCATTTATATACGTAGTTTTTATCGGTTAATGTGCAGAAATCGCATTTCATGAGTTTTTGATTAACATAGAGCCGATATGACTTCCTTTGCAAGTATTTTTGACGTAAGTTTTTTTCTATAGAGATCATGTCCGGCCTGCGCGATTCTCTCAAGAATTTCAGGGTGTTCTTTGAGATACGTTATTTTTTGGGCGAGGTCGTTCGAATCTCCGGGAGTTATCGCCATGCAATTCTCGTCTTCCGTGAGGAGTTCAAATACGCCGGCGTTTCGGGCCGTAAGGTAGGGGAGGCCGAGCGCCAGACTCTCAAAAAGCTTAGCAGGAAGAGTGCGGAGGAGTCGTGGATGGCTTGCAAGCTGGCCCAGGCTGATATGGCATGAAAGCATGCGATTTCTCAATTCTTTTTCAGGCATTTTTTCGGCTATCATTTCGATATTTTTCGGTTTTAGTTTTTCCATGCAGGCGTTCACTTCCCGGTACAGGAAACCATGGCCGATAATAAGGAATTGTATATTCTTGCGCTCAAGTTTTTTCGCCGTTTCTATAACCGTCAGTATTCCCGACTCCGGGAGGAATCTGCCCCGGAAAAGTATGGTAAACTTTCTGTTTTTTCGTATCGCAGGATCGCGAAAAAAGACTTTTTCGTCAACCCCCATCCACGATCTTATCAGTTTCCTTTTCGGGACAAGAAAAAAACTGCGTATGAAGTTGATTTGGGCGTTGCTCTCGACAAGCACCCACGATGAGCAATGGAACGAAAGGAAATCTATGCACCACCATTTCAGAGCCGCCAGAGACCGCGGGCTGTTGATATTTCTGGACACGATATTCGCCTCATACTGCGAGTATACTGCGTTAAAAATGACTTTCTTCAACGATACGCATCGGACGATAGGCACCAAAATCGGCAATGCAAAACCTACAATCACGGCATCATATGTACGCCGTTCTTTCCGGAAACGTGTTGCAAAACGAATATATTTTCCGGAATTTTGGTCCTTTTCAACCAATTCAAAAACATCATGCCCATTTTCTTTCAGTCCGTCTATGAGATGTTTGTCCGAGGCATAGCTATTCTCGGTGCGTATGAGGAAGAATTTCATCTTGTCTTCCAGTATAGCACAACATGTGTTATAATTGCGAGCGAGGGAGAAAGTGAGAGCTTGCTCGCACTTTTCCCGAGTGACGCAATTATATCAAAGATATGGTGGTACCCATGCCGTCTAAAAGTTTTTTCATCATTTTCCATGGGCGTTTTCCAAGCGAAAAAGCGGCATCAATCTTCGCGGCTAAAAATGCGGAAGCGTTTGCCGGTACAAGCATGGAAGTGGTTTTGACCGTGCCGCGCAGAATCGGCAGAATAAGAACGGATCCCTACGCATTTTATCACATCAAAAATAATTTTCGAGTCGTATATCTGCCGGTTATTGACTTAAATTTCGTTCCATTCGGTAAGAAATTAACATTTTGGTTAAGTTCCGTCTCATTCTCCATAAGTTGTTTTTGTTATCTGGCAGTTGTTGCTTGCCGGTCTGATATTATATATTCCAACGAGATCCTGCCTCTTTTGCTGGCTTCTTTCTTTTTTCCGGCAACGTTTTATGAGATGCATGATTTTCCGGAGAGCAAATTTATTCTTTTTGGCATCTTTCTCCGGCGGATGAGGGGACTCATCATTCATAATTATTGGAAAACCGAACACGCGGTAAAACGGTTTGGTGTTTCAAGAAATAAGATTATTACCGAGCCAAATGCCGTTGATGTTGATGAGTTCAGCATCGCGCAGTCAAAGGCCGAGGCGCGCGCCCGACTCTCCCTGCCCTCTGACAAAAAAATAATCATCTACACGGGTCATTTATACTCATGGAAAGGCGTAGATACACTGGCGGAATCGGCACGGAAGCTTCCTGGGGATTATCTTGTGGTTTTTGTGGGTGGTACACCGGAAGATCTGAAAAGATTTAAGGGGTCGTATGGGCATATCTCAAATATTTCAATAGTAGGATGGAGGCCTCATACCGAAATTGCTCTCTGGCAAAAAGCGGCTGACATTTTAGTTCTTCCGAATACGGCAAAAGAGGATATTTCCAAATATTACACTTCACCCATGAAACTTTTCGAATATATGGCAAGCGGCGTCCCGATAGTCGCTTCGCGAGTTCCTTCAATCGAGGAGATTGTTACGGAGCAAGAAGTTTTTTTTGCCGAAGCCGATCATGCCCGGTCATTTGCCGAAGCGATACAGAAAGCAGCGACGGATGGGGACGAAGGCGCGATGCGGGCGCGACGCGGCCGCGCGAAAGTCATGGAATTCACGTGGACTATGCGGGCGCAACGCGTCGTTTCTTTTATGGATCGCGTTGGTTTTCCTTCTGTGTCTGTCTTCGGCGCGGCGAGATTTTTGTTTCTGGCTCGTTATCTGCTTTCCGGCATTTTGGCGTTTGCGGTAAACCTGCTGGTACTCTTTATACTTACAGAGTACTTCCGGGTATGGTATCTCTACGCCTCAACGGATGCTTTTATCATATCGGTTGTGATCAGTTTTCTCGCCCAGAAATTTATCACATTCCGCGATAGGTCGCGGGCCCGCATGCCGTACCAGTTGACCTTATGTATTATTCTTGCTTTAATGAATATGGGCGCAAACGGAGTATTCATGTATTCTTTCGTTGGGCTGCTGCATATTTCCTATATGGTATCGCAAATATTTTCCGCCGCCATCATAGCTCTCTGGAGCTTGGCAGCATATCGTTTTATCATATTTGCGCATGATGAGATTCATTGAACGGCATAAGACAGAACTCATTGTTTTTTTTCTTGCAATATTGGCAAGGATGGCTTTCTTCTTTGTCTGTTTGTACGCCAATGGAGGAAACGTGGAAAATACAATCCATGGGCAGGACGGCTATTTTGACATAAGCAGGAATCTGCTTTTAGGCAACGGTTTCAGCATAAATCAGACCCCGCCGTTTTCTCCCTATTCATACGGAGTTCCCGGCTACCCGTTCTTTTTATTTTTCCTGTTGTGGGCGACCGGGAGCTATGCCGCGACGGCCATGATCCAGCTGGTACTCGGGGCGTTCATTCCCGTCTTGGGCATGTATCTTAGCCGGCTCATCGTGCCGACATACGATCGTGCCCCGCTTGCGGTCGGCATCCTGCTTGCCCTTGCGCCCTATCAGATTCTTTTCTCTTTTATTTTCTATACGGAAGTTTTGTTTACTGCTCTTTTTGGAATATTTCTCATCCTATTTCTGAATTTTCTGAAAACTCCGTCAATTCGGTTTGCGGTCTTGGCCGGATTATTTCTTGGATTGGCCACGCTTACCAAGCCGACTGTTCAATATCTGGCGATACTGGCGGTTGTGTTTGCATGGTGGCGTCTTCGTAGTGAGGTACCAAGGGATATCCTGCTCAAAGCGGGATGTTTCTTCTTGCTCTTTCTGACGGTCTTATCGCCGTGGGTATACCGCAATTACCGGACTTTCAATATGATTAATCTGGGCTCACAGATGCCTTTTAATCTCTATGAAGTTTTATTGCCGTCGGTTCTTGCCATAGAGAATCAAACGAGCTTTGCGGCGGAGCAGCAGAAATTACCGGTTCAATCTGCGGATCTTTATGTCAATGCGCCAAGATCAATTTCGCGTATGGCAATAACTGAAATATCCCGTCACCCCGTTGCCTTGGTTAAACTTTCAGCGCTGAATGCCGTTACTTTTTTCACGCATGACGGCATGCTGACGTTTTTGCAAGCTGCCGGGGTTCAACGGGGCGCATATATCGGGAAGCCCGCGCTCGTGCTGTTTTTGACCGCGCCGCTGTCGTTTTTAAAGATTGCGCGGTTGTATATGCATACGATCATGGCATCCGTATTTTTAGGACGCCTTTTCTGGATTGCCGTGACTGTATTGTTTGGATCGGGCTTGTATCATCTTTGGCGCTCAGGTCTTTTTTCTGCCCAGGTGCTGTTTTGCATGATTGTAGTCGTTTATTTTATGCTGACGACGATGATCAACGGATTAACCGTGAATGCCAGATTTCGCATGCCTGTTGAACCGATTATATTTGGGGTAGCGTATGCAGGGTACTTTTCCATTCGCCATTTTAGAAAAAATCTTAAGATTGACGGAAATATACACGTATGAATCCATACAGCTCAAAAGAGTATAATCACAGACCTCGGTGGGTTAGTTATTATTATCAGTACCAGAGTATTTTTAATCTCAATGCCCAAAGCGTTCTTGAGGTTGGGATCGGAAACGGGCTTGCTACCAAGGTGCTCAGAGACAATAACGTAAAAGTTATCACTCTTGATAACAACCCAGAAACCAATCCCGATGTGGTGGGGGATGTGTTGCATCTTCCTTTTGAAGACGACGCCTTTGACGTGGTTGCCGGTTTTGAAATATTGGAACATCTGCCGTTTTCGTCGTTCGCCGCGGCATTGGGGGAAATGAAACGGGTGGCAAAAAAAAATGTGTTCATTTCCGTTCCCGATCACGCCAAATCATTGCTGCGCGTAACCTTCAAGATTCCTTGGATGAAAGAAAAAGGCATACAGATACGGATTCCGGCCGTGAATAATAAAAAATATTGGACTCCCTGCGGACATTTTTGGGAAATGGGAAATATTGATTTCCCGTTTCGGAAAGTTGCCAAAGAGATAGAAAAAAGCGGCTTGAAAATCGCCAGCAGCTTTATTCCAAATGAGAGCGCGTGGACCAGATATTTTATATTGGAAAAATAAGATGAACGTTCCCAAATTATCCCTTATTGTTCCGGTGTTTAATGAAGAAAAAACTGTCGGGGAGGTCATGCGTCGGGTACTCGCCGTCCCTTTCTCCGGATGGACTGTTGAGGTCATTGTGGTGAACGACGGCTCAACGGACGGCACCGCTTCCGTGTTGGATAATTTTGCTTCCCGGGTCACCGTAATCCATCTTCCTCAAAACAGCGGCAAGGGTAGCGCGGTGAAAAGGGGTCTCGAGTCGGCAGCCGGAGACTTTGCCATCATTCAAGATGCGGACCTTGAGTGTGAACCCGAAGAGGTGCCAAGATTGTTGGAACCGCTTCGTGATATTGCCCCGGGGACAAAAATCGCTGTTATGGGGTCACGGGAATCATACGAAAAAAACCCAAAAAAATTGCTCTTGTCCAGAATTGGAGCATTGTCGATAACGAAACTGGTCAATCTTCTGTACGGATCTTCTCTTACTGACGTGCTTATGTGCTATAAGCTTTTTCCCAAAGCCGCGTTCAGCTATTTTGACGCCGGCGGTTTTGAGTCGGAAGTGCTTTTCATCGCGCGACTGCTCAAAGAAGGTTACCGCATTGCGGAAGTGCCGGTATCATATCATCCCCGGAAAGGAGATGACGGCAAGAAAATGAAATATCGGCATGGCCTCAAGACCATCATACGACTATGCATATTTCGTACTACCGGCTGAAGTGTCTTATTTTTTTGCGACACAAAAAATTGATACCCCAACCGGCAAATTTCCGTAGTGCAACATAAAGCGTTCACTCCCGAAGATGCGGGTCAGAACGGAGTTCAGCCACCGGGGCGGCTCCATGTCAAAATCAGTTTTTGTCGTTCGTATCTTGAGTGTGCGCTGGAATAGCCGCACTCCGGCAATGGCCGGGAATAATAAGGTATTAAAGTATGTTGCCCGCTCAATGCGGAAGCCGGCATCGGCGAGCAGGGAACAAATCTGTCTGCGGGTGTAACGCCGTTTATGGTGGACGTGGTCATCGTGCGCCGACCAAAGAAACATAAAAGCGGGAACCGTAAGCATAAGATATCCTCCGGTCTTGAGTAAAGACCGGACGGTTTGAAGGGCTTCGGCGTGTTCCTCAATATGCTCCAAGACATCGAACATGGTGATGAGATCGAAATTTCCGCCGGGAACGGTTTGTGGAAACGAGCCGGACACGATCGTAAGATCGGGAAACTTGCGTTGGGCCATGGCGACCGCCGTATCGGATGCCTCAAGACATGTTATTTTTTTTGCGTATGTCCGGATGAGCGGTATATTGATGCCGGGCCCGCTTCCGATATCCAGCGCTGTCTGGACTTTCATCGGGATATATCGGCCGATCAAACTCTGCAATATATTCCGGCGTGCCACAAACCACCAGTGCGTTGTTTCCTTTGCGCAAAATGTTTCGTAGAGGTCAGCTCTCACGGTCAAAGTTTATTTTTTTGTCCACAAGGTACAAAGGCCGCTGCCGCACTTCATCGTAGAGACGCTTCATGTATTCGCCGACAATGCCCAGCATAAAAAGCTGTATGCCGCCGGTAAAAAGTATCAAAATCGCCGTTGACGCGAACCCGGGAATATACGCATGCGTAAATAAGCGCAAGCCAAATATGACTGCTATGCCCAAGCAGGACAGCAGGGAAAATACAAAGGCAAGCACGTTGATGATCAAAAGCGGCAGCCGGGTAAAGCCGAAGAAACAGTCGTAGGCGAGCCGAAAGAGCTTGAAGATACTGTATTTTGATACGCCGTCGTGCCGCTCGTCGCGCTCATAAGACAGGCCAACTTGCCGGAAGCCGACCCACGAGCGCAAGCCGCGGACATAGCGGCCTCGTTCGGGAAAACGATTGATGTGGTCAACGACGCGGCGGGACATGAGTGAAAAATCTCCGGCATGGAGGGGAAGGGCAATGCCGTCACCGGTTGCGCGCGCAATCCGATAAAATAAGAAATAGGCGCAGCGTTTGATAAACCCTTCTTTACGCGACGTTCGTACCGCATAGACGACATCGTTTCCTTCTTTATAGAGAGCGTAAAGAGATGGGAGGAACTCCGGCGGATCCTGGAGATCGCCGTCCATAACCGCGATCGCATTTCCCCGGGCGTAGGTAAGGCCTGCTGAAACCGCCGCTTGGTGTCCGAAGTTCCTTGAAAAACTGATAATTTTGATCCGCATGTCTTTGGCGGCGTATTCATAAAGCAGTGCGGGTGTCTGATCTGTGGAGCCGTCGTCCACAAAAAGCATCTCGCATGAGATGTTGAGCAGGACAGCCGTTTTCAACAGCCGTCCGACGAGTTCGGGAATTGTCTCGTGTTCGTTATATACAGGTATGATTATGGATAGTTCGGGCATAGGAATCATGATAGTATGTTTTCGTGATCACTCAAAGCTCATGGATGTGAGTTTGATGTTTTTTCTGGGCGGGAATTCAAGCATGAGATTCCCGACACGTTCCGAAAGCGCATAGATATAGATCTGCAGCAAGTCGGCCGTAAGGGCATAACGCCGTTTATTTTCCGCCAGCACGTATGGCGTAAAGTCGTCAATCCGCACGCGCGCGGCGCTCTTTTTTACGAAGTCATTGGTGAAGGCGAGCGGGAGCTCAATATTGCCGGGGATATCATCGGTTACCAATTCCAGAGAAAGCCGATGGAATTTTTCAGGGTCAAAGGATGCGCGGCTATCAATGAGAATGGAAGCATGGGCGGCGTCACCGCCGCGTCTTGCCATGATGCGGTCTTGCGGGGAATGGGGCGCAGGGGCCGAATCGCGCGAAATAAGTTCGGCTTGGTAGCCCACCAGAGTCGGCGCCGTATAGTATTGCTGCAGGCGCGCGGAAGTTTTCAGCGCGTCTTTAAACTCGCGGCTCGTCGCGGCGCGCAAACTCGGTACGGTGGTAACCGTATGAGTTTTCACATGCGGCGGCATTGCACCGTTTTGGAGGAATGCAATCGGGATCGGCGCATTAAAAAATTGCACATAATCGGTCAGACTGATTCCTGCTTGCGGTTCGTATATGTACGAACCGCTAAGATTTGGCACGCGAAGAGCCGTGCCGTCGGTTTGGGAAAGTTTTTTGAGTTCAGAGATGAGGCGTGTCTGAACCAGTTCAGTCGCCGTTCTTCTGCTTATTGCCTCTTCGCGTAATCGAATTGCATGAAAGCTGAAGGCCTGCTGCGCCGCAACGGTCACGATGAGAAAAGGCAAGGCGGTTTTGACCCAACTCAGTCGTTTTGATGTTACGATACTGTTGATACCAATCGCGAGTACTGCGCAATAAAAATAAAACAACATGCCGACATGCTTAAAATTGAAGTCAGGAATCAAGCCGGCTCCGGGTCGTGCGCGCACTACCATAAAAATAGTGAGCAACAAGATTCCCGCACAACCCATTAAAAAAGTTCTTTCGTGTCGGGCGGCATTTCTGCGGGCGCACCAAAAGAACAGCAGATTAAGGAAAAACAGCGCGTATTCAAAGGATGGCCATAGCCGACCTATGGAGGTTATTAATACGGGATGGGCAAGGAGTTTTGGCGTATGGGGAGCAAAAGCCGCGAGAGTCAGCCCGGAGGATATGACGGAGATGCCGTCCTTTGCCATGTGCGGTATGTTCGTGTGCGACGAGGATAGAAACGTGCCGGGCTGCAGCACCAAAAATGAAATCGCAAAGAATGCCGCATAGAGCGTTCCGACGATGACGACGATGGACAGGGGATAGCGGTTCTGAAGAAAAAAATGTCGCAATCTTCTTTGCGGCGCGGTTGGCGCGCGATCGAATCGTCGGTATGTGGCCGCCATGGCTATGATGATGGCCGGTACCACCCACACTCCCGTATTATCAACCGTAACGGCGCCTGCCAGCGCGATGGCAAATATCGCCAGGTACCGCCGCCGGTTCACGTGCATCCATGCCGCGTATGCCCATAGCATGACGGCAAAGAAGAAAGATATCTGCAGATATATGGAGATCGTATAGTAGCCGGTAAGTATTTCCGACCAGGCCGGAGTTCCGCTAAAGAGAACCAAAAATATTATAAAGCTCCCCACGGGCAGCTTCAGTCGCTTGAATGCAAGATAGGTAAAAAATGAAGTCAGCGCGAAAATAATAAAAACAAAAATGTTATAGGGCGTTGGATTGGTTCCAAAGAACGTATCAAGTATTTTCATTTCAATTCTGAAAAGCGGCAATATGTGGTCTTCGCCATGAGGTATCAGGAGAGAGCGCAGAAACGAATTGGCGCGGGCTACCTCCATGACTTCGAAATCATCGAGATAAAAATAACCGCGCAAGATGTTGTTCGCATGGCTCGCAAAAGAGAAAACTGCGCACACGGCAAGCATACACATGTTTTGCCCACGGCTCCCGAGAGACGCATACGCATCGCGCAAACGCAAACCCATGCTCTCCAGACGTTTGTCAAGGGATATAAAAAAAACAAGCGATGCCGTGAGAAACGCCGTTGCAATGATCAGCCCGTTTTTGAGAGCATCAAAATAAATTGTTGCTGTTGGCCCGAATGCGTGAAGCCGGGAGGCGCCGAATGACACCAGTATCCATGCCATCAGAAAGAAACACAATGCGGCTCCCCCAAGAAGAGGGTAATATGCATGGGAATGGCCGTATACGCGGATTCTCGTGAGCATGAATGTATGCTTGTCTCTCAGTATATCCTTGCCGCGACCGCATGGCAAGGCCGTTTTTTTGATTTTTTTGTCTGCTTATGAGAAGATAAAGGTGCCAGCCATGCCACAAAATCAATAATAGACGAAAGTCGCATATTTATTCTCAAAATAGTTCTTTTTATCCTTATAATAATTCCAGTCCATCGGCCCTTTCTGCATTACTGCGTATGCTCTATTTCCGTAGTAGGAGGCAAAAGCGCCGAATGTGCTGTTTGATCCGATAATGATGTCGGTTTTGGAAAGGAGCAACAGATCATGCGCGGCGTTTTTCCTGCTTACTGAAATATGTAATCTATTGAATAAGGAAGTATCAATGATTCCGTCTGATGTGATGACAAAGCATGCTTCTGATGCGTTTTTATCGGTTATCGCGAGATATTCGTCCATAATTTCCCGTACTCGTGTCTGGGGAATAAAATAGGTGCCTCCCCGCCATGTGGCATAGTCGCCTTGGCGGATATGAACACCAATGATATTCTTAAATGTTTCTCGCAGATTTTTTATCGTGGTTTCCGCCGCTTTTTCAATGTCTGTGCGCGGTTTGAAGTATTCCGTTATTTCTTTTCTGTATTTCTGCAGGCCAACGGGATTTCTGAAGAGCCACCCGTCAAAATAAATGGTGTCGGCGGACTGTTCAAGGCGTGAAAGTTTTTCGTTCTCGCGTGTCGGAGCGAGATAGAACGGAAGTTTGTCCTTATTGTCGGAAGTGATGACTGCTGTTTTGTGTGCGTAGGTAATTGCTTTTGAATACCAACGGTAGAACTTTCTCCAGAGCCGCCGTTTGAAAGATTGCTTGCGTTTCGTGTAATCGGTGAATGGAAGAAAAAAAGCCAATTTGAAAAAAATATTCGGCGGGGGCATAGTAAAATAATTGCCGTATTCGAAAAAAGAGGGGTTTTCAAGCACAAGACCGCGCTCAAGCGTATAGGCGTATATGCTTGCGTAGTTCCACAGTTGGTTGGCAAGCTCATTGCCGGAGGCGTTCAGAATTACTGCTTTTCTCATATGTTTCTCGGGCGGGCTTCCAAAAAGCATCGTCCATCGCTTTCCTGTTTCAGGATTTTTAATTCGTACGAAAGTGAAGAGAGCAGCGACACGACATAAAACATATTGAGCATGGAGTGAATTTCTAAAAAAAGAATCGGTTTTTTTGTTGCGAGCGTATGCTTTGCGCCGGAGAGGACAAGGTGTTCGGCGCCTTCAACGTCTATTTTGATAATGTCCGGAGCTTCCGGAATTCCAAGCTCCTCTTTCAAAAGATCAATGGGGACGGTTCTTACGTTTGTCTCGGTGAACCCTCTTTGTGTAAATGTCTGTCTGGGCCATATAGTATCAGCCGTGTCAATAAATCCCCCGGAACTTCTCCCGCTTTCCACCTCTTCGTTCATACTGAACTTTTCGGTACCCGGGAAGTCTGACACGGCAACGTCAAAGATGGAAATGATATTTTTTACGTCTTCATTCGCGTCTCGGATCAATTTCAGCCGTTCAACATTTTTTGGATTGGGCTCAAATGCGCAGACCTTTCCTTCGGGCCCGACGAGCCGGCTAAAATAAAGAGAGTGAAACCCCACGTGCGCCCCGATGTCAAAGATGACCTTTCCCTGCAGATTCTCGGCATGCAATCGTTCGAAAAGAAACGAGTCGTACGTATTATCGATAATCTTTTTTTGCCATGGGCCGGCAGGATCAAAAAAGATCCGGATACCTTCCATCGGCGCATACGCGAGGGTATTCCATACGGGCGAGAATTCTTTTGGCTTGAGCAACATACGCCTTAAAAACGCGTAGACGACTGGCGGGGTAATATTTTTTATCAATTGTCTCATTATCTCAGGGAGTTGCCGCTTTTTGGGGTGGTCCACTCTCCGGATGCGGCGACGAATTTGATCGGAGTTGTCCGGCAGACCAATACGCAGTGGAACGGAGAGACATAACGCTCCACTGCTTCAAATCCGGCGCACCGGAGCATTGACTCAATGGCGCTTGGCGTCATGCCCCAAAACCAATTTCCGTAACCGCTTTCCGGCTCGTACGGTCCGGTAATGGCTTTTTGGCTGCCGATGCCTTTATTCCACATTTTTCTCTGTCTCTCATCAACAAATGGGTAAAAGACAGCCCCGTTTCTGATGCCCGGCATTTCCGGAATAGAGGCGGTATTAAGGATAAGGGTCTGGCTGCATATTGCGCGCAGGCGCGTGAGCAGATGAACCGGATCCGGCGTATGGTATAACACGCCCGAACAAAACACCACGTCGCATACGCCTATCGCGTCCGTTATCTCGGGGAGATTGATATCGCCCCGCACGAACCGTATCCGGGAGTTTCGCTTGGCCCGCTCTTCCGCAAACTTCGTGCTTTCCGGATAGACATCCACCGCCACCACTCTTACCGCGCCGTGATCTTGGGCAAGAAAGGAAAAAAATCCGTCCACTCCCCACATGCAGCCGATATCGGCAAACGATTTTCCGGGCGCATATCTCTTTACCAATTCTGCGTTATCGGCATCGTCATATTTGAGCCCGGCTAACTTTCTGCCCTTGCGTATGACCCGTTTGAAAAATGAATTGTTGCGCATCCGCACTGAAAATGCATACCACATCAGACAATTGTATCGCAACCTGCCGAGTGTGACAAGATTCGAGTCATTTGCCTTTTCCGCGATTCTATGTTATTTTTTGGGAGAGGATATGCCGGAAAAGTAACTTTTCCGGTTTTTTGATCGTTTGATTATTGACGGGAATCATAGTATGCTATCGGCAATGAAGCATCTCCGGAAAAGAAACGAACCCATACCGCTCTCACGGTTTGCGCAAAGGATTTCGGGACAGTCCATGTTTCGGATTTTGGCAATGGCAAAGGATCTGGAGCGGCAGGGGAAAGACCTGATCCATTTTGAAATAGGCGACACGCATCTTGAAATGCCGCCGGAAGTGAAAAAAAGCGCGATTGCGGCGCTCAAAGCCGGGCGCACTCACTACGGCGATTCGTCCGGAGAATACGCGCTGCGCCTGGCAATACAAAAGGCAGTGAAGGAGGACTTTAAATTCACCCCGTCCCTTTCGCAAATCGTGGTGACCTCCGGCGCAAACCCCTTGATTTATTATGCGCTTGCCGTGCTCGTGAATCCGGGAGAGGAGGTGATTTTGACCGATCCCGCGTTTGTCACGTACAATGCCGTGCTTGCGATGCTCAAGATCAAGGGTGTGCGCGTGCCTGTCACGCACACAAATAATTTTCGCTTTGATCCGGCCGAGATTGAGAAACGTATCACGCCCAACACGCGCCTGATCGTGCTTAATTCTCCGGCAAATCCGACCGGCGCCGTATACGCCAAAAGCGACATTGCGAAAGTATATGCGCTTGCCAAAGATCATAACCTTTTTATATTGAGTGATGAGATCTACTCGCGCCTGGTATACGAGGGCGCGCATTTTTCTCCCGGCGTGCTTGATGCGTGCGCCGAGCGCGTGATTGTGACCAATGGTTTTTCAAAGCCCTTTGCCATGACCGGATGGCGCGTGGGATATGCCGTGGGGCCGGAGCGGGTGATTGAGAAAATAATTCTGCTCTCCCAGACCATTGTCTCGTGCGTCCCGCCTTTTTTGCAGGATGCATGCGTGATCGCGCTTGAGCGCCGCCGCGAGTTCAGCCGACGGTACCTTGCGGAATATAAAAAGCTGCGCGATATTGCCTGTGGTGAGCTGGAAGAAATCAAGCAATTTGAATTTTCAAAACCGGCCGGAGCTTTTTATCTGATGATCAACGTATCCAAGACCGGCATGGACGGAGATACATTTACGGAATACGCCATGGAGGAACACGGCGTGGTCGTATGTCCGGGTTCCGGATTCGGTCCCTGCGGAAAAAATTATGTTCGGATCTGCTACGCAAACACCGAAAAAAATCTCCGCGAAGGATGCCAGAGATTGCGCAAAGCCGCATTGTGCGGTAGCATAGTATGATCATATGAAACTTGCCGATTTTGTCATTACCTATTTGGCAGAGGCCGGAATAGACAAAATGTTTGTCGTATCGGGCGCGGCCAACGCGTACCTTATTGACGCGTTCACGCGCACGGACAAAACCCAATATGTGGCAACGATGCACGAGCAGGCAGCCGGATTTGCGGCCGAAGGGTATGCCAAGATCAAGGGTCTGCCCGGAGTTGCGATTGCAACAAGCGGACCCGGCGGCATGAACTTGGTAACTCCCATCGGCAATTGTTACTACGACTCGGTTCCGGCAATTTTCATAACCGGTCAGATCAACTCGGAATTTCTGCGCTCGGATCCGTCCATCCGCCAGGTGGGATTCCAGGAGACGGATATTGTCGCAATCGTCTCTCCCATCACCAAGTATGCAAAACTTATCGCCAGACCAGAGGACATAAAATATGAGCTCGAAAAAGCCATGTTTTTTGCAACCAACGGCCGGCCCGGCCCGGTGCTGCTTGATATTCCCCAGAATTTCCAGAAAGTGGAGGTGGATCCTGAAAAAATGGTCGGATTTGACGCCGAGGCAGTCCGCGGAGCATACGATATCGCGATGGTTGATAAAAAGATAGACGAGTTGTTGAGCGATCTGCAGCAATCAAAACGTCCGGTTATGCTGATCGGCGGAGGAGTGGGCATTGCGCATGCCCAAGCGCTTCTGCAGCGGGTGGGGCGCATGCTCAAAATTCCCGTGTTTCCGACATGGAACGCGCTTGATGTCGTACCTTCCGATTATGAGTATTACGGCGGGCGCGTGGGTACATACGGCGGACGGGGGCGTAATTTCGGCCTTCAAAACAGCGATCTTCTGCTTGCGGTGGGTAGCCGGATATCGGGGCGCATCACCGGAGGAAATCTAAAGACATTTGCGCGCGCGGCAAAAAAATACGTGGTGGATGTTGATCCCGCACTTGTGCAGAAAAAACTCCAGCAAGTGCCTTTTGACGTGAGCATCTTATGCGATGCAAGAATTTTTCTTGAGCGCCTTGAAAAGAAACTTACCGGTATTGCCCTGCCTGACGTATCGTCGTGGACGAATCGGGTCTTGGAATGGAAGGACAAGTATGATCCGGTGCGTCCTGAATTTTTTGCGTCTCATGAGCACGTGAATCCGTACGCGTTCATGAGGATCTTGTCGCAGGAGATGCAGGCACGGGATATTCTTGTTGCCGATTGCGGCGGAAATATCGTAACAGGCAATCATGCGTTTGAGACGAAAAACGGGCAGCGCTATATCACCAACAACGGTAATTCACCGATGGGTTTTTCTTTCTGTGGGGCCATGGGCGCGTGGTTTGCGTCCGATAAAAAACAAAATGTCGTCTGCATTATCGGAGACGGCGGTTTTACCATGAACATTCAGGAGGTGCAGACCCTGCGTACCTACGGCATCAAGGTGAAGACGTTTATCATGAATAACCATATGTACGGCATCATCAGGGCGTTTCAGGAAACAAATGTGGAGGGGCGTTATGAGGCATCCGGCCCCAAAGGATACGTTACTCCGGATTTTGTAAAAATCGTTGATGCATATGGCATTTCCGCCCGGCGGCTCACCGGAAACGATGAAGCGCGAAAGATGATCCAGGAAGCGCTTGCCTATGACGGCCCTCTGATCTGCGATGTTGACTGCGGCGACTGGTATGCCTATGAGCCACGCGTGTTCGGATGGGCCACCCCCATTGAAGACATGTATCCGTACCTGCCCCGCGATGAATTTCGCACAAATATGATCATAGAGCCGGTCGAGGGATGGGAAAACCCTCCGCTTCCGGGCGGCGATGCAAAAATCGAAAAAACCGAAACGCATGAATAGCATTATTGAGCGCGATTGCCGCGACATTTTGCGCCGGGTGGATGTCAAAAAAATTCGGAATAAAAAGATTCTCATTACCGGCGCAAGCGGATTTCTCGGGCAGCATATCGTAAGTACACTCTCGCTTGCCAACCGTGAAATGGAGCTGCACTGCACCATCCATGCTGTTGGCCTGCATGCGCCAAAATCAATCCTCAAGGATTTGCTCGCCGATGATCCGCGCATTTCCTACCGGCGCATTGACATGTCGCGCCCTTTTCGTCTGAGCGGGTACGATTATATTTTTCACGCTGCCGGCTATGGTCAGCCCGCGCGGTTCATTGCGGATCCAGGGTCAACGATCGCGGTCAACACCGACGCGGTGCAAAGATTATTGGACGGATCGCCTCGCGCCACATTTCTATTTTTCAGCTCTGCGGAAATCTACGGCGATATCCCTGCGCAGTTTCGCCCGACTCGCGAGGATTTCAACGGTAACTGCCCCCTGCACAAGCCCCGGTCCGTCTATGCGGAATCAAAACGGCTTGGCGAGGCGCTGTGCGCGGCATACACGCGAGACAAAGGTGCGGATGTCAAGATCGTCCGCATCTCGCATAGCTACGGCCCCGGGCTTCCGCCCGGAGACAAGCGCGTGATGAGCGAGTTTATACACAAAGCCCTGACCGAAAAAAATATCACGCTGCTTGATGCGGGAAAATCAGTCAAGACATACGGCTATGTTGCCGACAGCGTTGCCATGATCCTTTTTGTGGCATTGCACGGCCGCGATATGGTGTACAATGTGGGAGGCCAAGAGAGCATCTCTGTGCGTAATCTTGCAAAAAAAATTGCACAACAATGCAGGGTGCCCTATCGTGTCCCTTCCCGCTCCTCCTCCTTGATCCACATCGGAAAAGACCCGGGGTTTGTAAAACTCAACCTCACCAAAATAAAGCGGGAAATGAAAACAATGACCTTTACGCCGTTTTCGGAAGGCCTCTCGCGTACCATTGAGTGGCAGAAAAGTTTTCATCGGTGATCGTATGGCTACACAGTCAGGCCGCACCGCGCAAGGAACATGCAACATCGGGATTGACCTGGTGGATGTTTCCCGATTCCGCCGGTTCAGCCGCAATCCGCGGCATGCGTTCTTAAAAAAAGTCTTTTCCGCGCGTGAAATTCTCTATTGTTTTCAATATAAAAAACCAAGCATCCACCTGGCCGGTATTTTTGCGGCAAAGGAAGCGGCAAGCAAGGCGCTGGGTACGGCGCGCTTTCCTTTTGCGGAGCTGGAAATTCGCCATGCGAAAGACGGCACGCCGCATGTGTGGAAAAACGGCCGCAAGCTTCCCGTGCGGGTTTCAATCGCCCATACTCGCACCATGGCTGCGGCTGTTGCAATGCGCTAACATGTGCGTTACCATGACAATGCCATGAAGAAATGTCTCGTGTTGGATCTTGATAATACGCTGTGGGGAGGCGTGGTCGGCGAAGACGGGATGAAAAACATCGCGCTCTCGCTTGATCCTCCGGGCAGCGGCTTTATCGCTTTTCAGCAGGCGATTCTCGATCATTATCATCGGGGCGTTATTTTGGCCATCAATAGCAGGAATAATCCGGATGAGGCATGGGAAGTCATTCGGAAGCATCCCAACATGATTTTAAAAGAAAATCATTTTGCGGCTGCCCGCATTAATTGGAACGACAAAGCCGAAAATTTGCGTGAGCTTGCTCGGGAACTGAACATCGGCCTTGATGCGATGGTGTTTCTCGACGACGACCCGACCAACCGTGAACTTGCGCGCGCGCTGGTGCCCGAGGTTGAAACGCCGGATATGCCGCATGATCCGTCCCAATACGCCAGTTTTTTGAATTCACTCAACTGTTTCGCGTCTCATGCGATAACCGACGAGGATACGATGCGCGGAAATTTTTACGTTACCGAGCGTCTCCGCAAAGAAGAGGAAAAGAAG
Organism: Candidatus Sungiibacteriota bacterium; assembly: GCA_016196115.1. Taxonomy (GTDB): domain Bacteria; phylum Patescibacteriota; class Minisyncoccia; order Sungbacterales; family HO2-52-23; genus JACQRW01. The sequence continues at coordinate 31,956 of JACPYI010000023.1, read as the reverse complement.
CACGGGAACAAAGAAGATTTTTTGCACGGCCTGGCACTCGAGCTTTTCGTGCATGAAGACGACGGATCCTGCATGCCGCGTCTGGCGCAGCTGACGGAAAAAACGAATCAATTCAATACCAACAAGATGCCTTTTACGGAAACCGAAATTGCCAAGGCCATGGCCAGTCCGGATAGCGCGGTTTTCCATGCGCGGCTTCAGGATAAGTTCGGGGATCATGGCGTGATTGCGTTCGCATTGGTGGATAAAAAGAAAGACCAATGGCATATCCGTTCTTTGCTCATGAGCTGCCGCGTATTCGGGCGCGGCGTGGAGGATGCGATGCTTGGCGTGATGCTGAAGCGCGCGCATGAAGCCGGAGCCCGGCGCATGACGATCGCATTTCACGAGACGTTGAAAAACGAACCTGCCCGCGAGTTTGTCGAGACGCGATTTTTCGACCACTCCCGTCCCGTGCCAAAAACGCCCGAGTTCCCTTCATGGATAACGGTGCGCGAACTATGAGGACATTCAATAACATTGTAGCCGAGGTCTTCAAGATATCCGATGCGGAAATCCACGATGGCCTTTCTTCGAAAGATATTCCTGAATGGGATTCGATGAACTATCTGCTTTTTGTCGCGGAGCTTGAAAAAGAATTCGATCTGTCGTTCAGCATGGATGAGGTTATGACCACGCAATGCCTTGGCGATATCCGCGGGATCATTGAAGCGCGGGGGAAAAAACATGGTTAACCCCAAGGATCTGCTCCTCAAAGACATCTCGGTCGGCGATACCGCGTCCTTTTCCCGGATATTTACCCGGAATGACGTGCTGGCGTTCGCCCGATTGAGCGGGGATCAAAACCCGCTTCATCTTGATGAGGCGTATGCCCGGACAACGCGATTCGGACGCCGGCTGGCGCACGGTATGCTCGTGGGTTCTTTATGCTCTACGCTGGTAGGCATGTATCTGCCGGGGAAAAGATGCCTATATCTTTCGCAGACGCTTTTCTTCCGCAAACCGGTTTTTATCGGCGATACGGTCGTAGTTCAGGGCGTGGTACGGGCCAAGAGCGAATCAACCGGAGTGCTTGAGATCGGGGTCTCGATCACCAAAGATGATGAGGAAGTTCTCACGGGCATCGCAACGGTGCAGGTGCTTATATGACGATGCATAGACCATGACTGACGCACAAACAGAAAATGGAAAAGTTGCGGCGATCTCAGGCGGGTCCGGATATGTCGGCTCGGCTATCGCCCGAAAACTCGCGGCCGACGGGATGCGCGTGGCTCTGCTCTATCATCGTACTCCGGAAAAAACCGTAAACGATATGATAACTCTGCTGCCGGGATCGGGACACTGCGCATACCAATGCGATCTTGAAGATGCCGGACAAGTTGCCGAAACGATTGCAAAAATCGAACGCGACATGGGGCAGATCGGCATATCCGTGCATGCGGCAGGGATCGGACCGCACCGCGGGTCGTTGCTCCGCTCCTCGTCCCAAGACCTGCGCGATCAGTTGAGCGTAACCGTCTCCGGCGGTTTTCATTTTCTCTCGGCCTGCGCCCTTGCCATGAAAGAACGCACGGCAGGCGTCATTATCGGCATTACCACATCGGCCGTGCTGATCTCGGAAGCGGGGCAAGGTCTCGGCGCATATGTGCCGGCAAAATATGCGCTGCAGGGCATGCTTGCCATGCTCCGCCAAGAGCTTGCCCCGCATCACGTGCGCGTGTACTCTGTGGCTCCCGGCTTTATGTCTGGCGGCATGAACCTCGATATACCGCAGGCATTCGTGGATATGGCGCGCGAAAAAAGTCCGGCTAAAAAATTCGCTTCGGCCGATGACGTGGCAGATGCAGTGTCGTTTCTCTGTTCTGATCATGCGGTTCATGTGAGCAATCTTACGCTGCTCGTCGCCCCGGAATCCGGCGCGTTATCGTAATGCTATTCAACTCGCTGCAATTTCTCATCTTCTTCGCCGCGGTTTTTCTCGCGTATTACGCGGTCGTTCCGGACCGATACCGCTGGATATTATTGCTTGCCGGGAGCTGCTATTTTTACATGGCATTTGTGCCGGCGTTCATTCTTGTTTTATTTTTTCTCATTACGGTCGACTATTTTCTGGGGCTCTCTATCGCGCGCTCAAGGGGCGTGCGGCGAAAAATGTTTCTTGTCGGGAGCGTCATCGCCAATCTCGGCACGCTTTTCTTTTTTAAATATTTCAACTTCTTCAATGAGAACATCGCGGTTCTTGCACGCGCGATCCATTGGAATTATTCCCCGGCGCTGCTGCATATTCTGCTGCCGCTTGGCCTGTCATTCCACGTGTTTCAGAGTTTGAGTTATGTGATCGAAGCATACCGCGGCAAACAAAAGCCCGAGCGCCACTTCGGTGTCTATGCCCTCTACGTGATGTTTTTTCCCCAGCTCGTTGCCGGACCTATAGAGCGTCCGCAGCACATGCTGCATCAATTCCACGAGCCGCACGTCTTTGACGCAGTGCGGGTGCGGCAGGGACTTGAACTGATGCTCTGGGGATTTTTTAAAAAACTGGTCATAGCCGACCGGATTGCTTTGCTGGTAAACCATGTGTATGGAAATTTAGGCGCATCAAGCGACCTTGCGATTTTTCTTGCGGCCATACTGTTTTCCTACCAGATCTATTGTGATTTTTCCGGGTACTCCGATATTGCGGTCGGATCGGCTCTCGTGTTCGGCTATGATGTAACGAATAATTTTAATCGTCCGTATGCGTCTCGCTCCATCGCGGAATTCTGGCGGCGGTGGCATATCTCGCTTTCAAGCTGGCTGCGCGATTATCTCTATTATCCGCTTGCGTTCGCCGGAAAAAAGGTAACGAAGACGCGCCTCTACGCCGGTCTTTTCATCACCTTTATACTGATCGGGTTGTGGCATGGCGCAAACTGGACATATGTGGTGTTCGGCTCGTTGCATGGCGGCTATCTGGTGCTTGCGCTCTGGACTGCGGATGCGCGAAAGCGCACGGCGGCGTTCATTGGATTTTCCGCTTACCCGGCCTTGCTCAAAACATGGCAGACCCTTGCCGTTTTTGCGCTGGTTTGCGTAAGTTTTGTATTTTTTCGGGCAGCGACTGTCGCGCAAGCGCTGTATGTATTGGCGAAAACAAAATCCGCGTTCCTGCATCTGCCCACAGCGCTCACGCGCTGGCAATCTCTGTTTGCATCCGGCAATTTCGGCTTCAGATCGGCGGGGGCTATCGTAATCGGGATATGTTTTCTCGAGTGTGTCCAATACGCGCAGGCCAAACTCAATACAGTATTTATTTTTGAAAAGAAGAGCCGCGCCGTTCGCTGGAGTTGGTACTACGCGCTTATTTTCGGTACGCTTTTTTTGGGATATTTTGGCGCGCAGCCGTTCATCTATTTTAAATTTTAATTGGCCATGGCACGATTTCTCCTCAAATGCGCCCTATTCAGTATTCCGGTGCTCGGGATTTTTATATTTCCGCTCGCCGTATTTATATTGGGGCGCGAATTGCTGCCCGTATCCGCGATAGTCAGCCGCCAGCAGCAAAACCCGGGACAAGACATCTTGTACCAATCCGCATTTACCTCGTATACCGAAAAGCCGTATAAACTTCTTTCAACCATCGCGAGAAACCCGCAGATCGTAGCGCTGGGATTGTCTCAATCGCTGACATTCCGCGCCCGTTTTTTCAGACGCGAAGATGCGTTTTACAATGCGGGCAGGGGAGTGTATAGCGCCGCAGATCTGTCCCATTACCTCAACGCGCTGCCGCATGACAACAACCTGGCCGTAATTCTTTTTGACGCTACGAATCTGCTCTATGATGCCGCTGTCCAAGATGAGCACCAGCAGGCAAGCGCTTCTGATATGCTCCGCGCGTTCCTTTCTTCCGGGTGGCGGGCCGCATATCTTGATTATGCGGCAGGAAAATTTTCCGTTCGTGGGCTGATGCGCGAAAGAAAAACCACGGAGTCCATCGGTCTTGTCGCACTCATGCACCACGCCGGATTCCGCGCGGACGGCAGTTTAAGCCGGGGGACTCTTCCGGAAATTCTGGATATGAGAAAAAACGCGCTCCCCATGGCTCTGCAGGTTGCGGACAATATTCCCGAGATCGACAAATTCTCTGCCGTATCGCTGCGCAATCTTGCGGAAGTTAAAAAGTTCCTTGCGCTCGCCCGCGAAAGAAACATAGTTGTGATCGGATATTTCTCGCCCTATGCTCTGGAAATTTATCGCGCCATTTGGTCCTTGCGCGATTTGCATGGAGAAGAATTCCGCGCAGCGCCCGCCACACTTGCCGCGCTCTTTGAGCGATACCAGTATCATTTCCATGATCTGCGCAATCTCGAAACCATTGGCTCATCAGACGCGGAATTATACGATGCCGGCCATCTGACCGAAAAAGGCACGCTCCGCCTCCTCCTCTATCTGACGGCCCGCGAACCCGCCCTGGCCCCCTACGCGGATATTGCGGAGCTCAAAAAACAAATCCTTAAAGAGCCATTTTAAGTATTCATACAACGAATCAATCAATGCCGTCCGGATAGCGCGGATTCTGGTCTTGTACGCGCCACATGTAGAGCGGGATGAAGAATACATAGCTCTGTTTGAATGTCTCGGCGACTTGGAAATTGAAGTCCTTGTCCGCGCCGCGGCCCATGAAAGATGGCCAGACGCGGTCGCGGAGGTTGCGGAATCGGACTTTTTCGATAACTTCGCGGCGGAACAGGGGGCAGTTTCCCTGGCCGGGATAATTTTCAAGCGAGCCAAAAAAAAGTTTATTGATGATCCGTTTTCGTTTCAGATGAAAGGGGATCGCGCGATTCAGTGCCGGCGATATTTTTGCGACCAGGCCTTTTGACCGTTGGGACATGGCGTACAATTCTTTGGGGCCGAGCATTTTTAAATTCTTCAGATAGGACGTGACATCCAATTGTGTGCCAAGATATTTTTCATCAAATTGCACCCAGTCAATGGTCGCGTGCGTTGCGTTGTATCTGGTCAGGAGATTATATTGGACCTCGATGCGGTTGGGAAGCGACGCGTCATCCGCATCCTGAAACGTGATAAGTTCTCCTTGAACGTGCGCGAAGCCGGTATTGCGGGCCGACCATCCGGCGTTTACATTGCGGTTGATGCTGGCATCAAAGCGATACGGATCGTCCGGCGCGTCTACCAATGTGATGCGGCTATCTGTGGCTGCGACGTGTTCCATGATATGCCTAGTGGTGTCGGTGCTGTTGTCGTTCACGACGATAATTTCAATATTTCCGTATGTTTGATCCAAGATTGAGCGAATAGCCGCAGCAACGGTTTTTTCACAGTTATAGACCGGAATCACGACACTGATGAGAGGACGTGTCATAGGTGTAATACGTCTTCAATGAAGCGCGTGCAAGCGGCCGTGTATTGCTTTTTTGTATAATGCGTTCGCGCGTACGCCCATATTTTTTTTGAGAATTGGCGCATACTTTCTTCCGGCATCTTGGAAAATTCCGTTACTGTTTTTATGATTGATTCGGGAGTCGAGTTTACCAGCGGGATATATCCGGAATCTTCCTGTATGCCGGTTTCGTGGGAGATAATCGGTATAAGTCCGGCATGCATGGCAAGCACTATGGTTCCGGATGAACCTTCTCCGGCTGACGGATAGACGACCGCCGAACACCTGTTCAGTATTGCGGAAAATTTGCTGCCGGTGACATCAATCCGCCCATAGACATGGATATTCGGAGTTTCCTCAAGCTCCTTTTTATATTCCCGGACAAAATCCTTTTCAGCGGATACCGGTCCGCATACGTGCAAATGGAAATCCGGCATCTTGCTGAATGCCTCAAGCGTGATGTCCAGGCCTTTCAATACTGCCCCGCCTCCTCCCATCCACGTAAAATGGTTGCGCGCAGAGGCGAAATCCTTTTTTTCCGGAGAATCAAATTGGATTACGGAGGAAATCGGAATATAAAAAATAGTTTTTTTAAATTTATGAAATGTATTGAAGACCGTTTTATTCCCGAATCCGATGATACAATCGGCGATTTCCGCATTTCGCGACGATTTTACTTTTCGTCTCGGCACAAGACGGACGCCGCGCCTTTTTTCCAGGTCTGCGAGCCTCGATTCCTCGGCTGTATTGTATGCTTCCCAATGGGAAATAAAGATGAAAAATACCTTGATGCAGTTTTTGGGAAGATGGGGCAAGAATCTTTCCAGATTATTTTCGGAATCTATGCATACCCGGTATGGTTTCCTCGGTATAAAACTGTTATCTAATGCATTGACAATATCGCAACCGTATCCTTTTTCGCTCAAAAGACGGGCGGTCTCATAACACTCCCAATACATGGTGTGGAAGTTTGAAAGCGGTTCCCACGGAGCATGAGTGAAGGGCTCGGTAATATAGGATAGCAGGACATCCCCCTTCTTTTTTCCTTGTGCCGGCATGCGCACAACTCCAAAAAGTTTATTCGCTATCTTATTTTTGTATGCCCAATATATTTTTTTTAACATGATGTTATGCAAGCCATTCGGGATTGTGAAGCGTAAATGTTACAACCCGCTCCATGGCCTTGTCAAAAGTGATTTCCGGGGACCACCCCATATTTTTGATTTTTGTCCCGTCAAGCGCATACCTGTTTTCATGGCCCGGGTTATGCTTCCGGTAGTCCACGAATTCATGACGGAGCGGCATGCCGATAATGCCGGATATTTTTTGGGCGATTTCAAGATTATTGTATTCGTCAAATCCGACGATATTGTAAGATTCGCCGTTTTTCCCTTTTTTGAGTAAAAATAAAAGCGCCGAGGCGGTATTTTGGGCATATATCCAATAGCGCGAACCGATAGTTTTGAGTTTGCCTCTATCATCCAGTTCGGCAAAGATGGGGACGGCTTTGCCTTCTCTTACGGAGCGGATTACTGTCGGTATGAATTTCTCCGGGTATTGGCGTTCTCCGAAGGTATTCATGGTAAAGGTTGTTATGACGGGCAGTTCAAAGCTGGTCGCATAGGCGCGGCCAAGAGACGCCTGGCTTGCTTTTGATGCGGCATACGGGTTTGATGGGTTATATGCGTCTTCTTCTTTATGCGAGTAACCGTTTCTTGCCGGACCGAAAACCTCGACCGTAGAAAAATTGATGAACTTTTTTAATGTATGGTTTTTTGTCAGCGCTCGTGCGTATTCAAGAATATTCATCGTCGCCAGCACGTTGTTCATGACGAAAGGCAGCGGATTCCCGATGCTTTGAGGTACGCTGGAAGAAGCCGCGAGGTGTAACATGTAGTCGGGATTTCCTATCTTTTTCCGCAGATTTTCTTCCAGAGGTTTTTGAAGGTCGTAGTAGATAATAGATACTCGTTTTTTGTTTTTGCCGGTAAGTATTTCAGCCAGCCGAGCAGGATTCCTTGCTCGCATCGGCATGTCGATGGAAACAATATCCCATGCAGTGTTTTTTAGCGCATAATCAATGACGTGGTGCCCTATAAACCCGGATCCGCCGCTTATGAAAAGCTTTTGATTTTTCGTACTCATATTTTTCTTTCCACGCGTTTTGCGCGCAGCCCGTTATAAGTTTGAAAAAGCCCACTTGGTGGTGCGTGCAAGAGATTCTTGCGTGCCGGCATCAGACCAAAATCCGGTCAGGATTTTATGAGTAAGTTTTCCCCTTTTTGCATACGAGTTATTGACTTCCGTTATTTCAAGCTCGCCGCGTTGAGAAGGTTTCAAAGTTTTAATAATCTCAAAAACATCCGGCGGAAAGGAATACAGACCGACAACCGCAACATTGCAACTGGGATGAGCCGGCTTTTCGGTGATGAGGTCTATGGCCATATCGGACGAAAAAGTAGGCACGCCGAATTGGTGAGCATCTTCAACTTCTTTTAAAAATACGCACGCATCATCTTTCGGACTGAAATCACCTGCATCTTTTGCAAGTTGCCCATTATCAAAAATATTGTCGCCTAAAATGACAATGGATCTGCTCGTATCCGCGAAATTGCGCGCGAGACCAAGCGCTTGGGCAATACCGCCCGCATCTTTTTGTACTCTATAGGTAAGCGAACATCCATATGCCGATCCATCACCGAGAAAATTCGCAAATTGGCCGATATGCTCGCCGGATGAAATAAGCATAATCTCTTTTATGCCGAATACTTTGGTAAGCGTTTCCAGCGGATACAGGATCATCGGTTTATTCAGGACGGGAATAAGGTGCTTATTCATAACCAAAGTCGCCGGCATAAGCCGCGTTCCTTTTCCTCCCGCAAGAATGATTCCTTTTAGCTCCATTGGGGATTGTGCAGGGCGAACTCAACCGTCTGTTTGAGCGAGGTGTCAAAGTCAATTTCGGGAACCCACCCCATTTTTTTCATCTTTGATCCGTCAAGAGCGTAGCGCGCGTCATGACCGGGCCGTATGGCATGAAAATCAATAAGATGCGGGATAAGGGGCTTACCGGCATATGCCGCGATCTTTTGGGCAATCTCAAGATTCGAAAGTTCATCAAAACCGATAATAGCATACGATTCTCCCGGTACGCCGTGTTCCAAAAGCAAATAGAGCGCCGAGGCGGTATTGCGGCAATGAAGCCAGCATCTGCTTCCGATAGAAGTCATGCGGCCGGTTGCCGGATCCACGGCTGCAAAAATCGGCATCGGTTTTTGCTCCATGACGGCGCGGATTATTTTGGGTATGAGTTTCTCCGGATGTTGCCGCTCGCCGAAGTTATTCATCGCATACGTAGTAACGACCGGCAGGCCGTAGGTAATGAAAAAGGCGTACCCCATTGCAGACGCTCCGGCTTTTGATGCCGAATAGGGATTTGACGGACGATAAGGGTCGCTTTCCTTATGCGCATAGCCCTCTGGCGCCGGTCCGAATACCTCATCGGTTGAAAAATTTATAAATCGTTTGAGATTCTTGAGCGTCCTCGCATAATTAAGCATGTTGGTCGTGCCAAGCACATTGTCCATCGCGAAAGAGGCAGGATCCTCAATACTGCGATCGACATGGGTTGACCCGCCGAGATGAAGAATATACTCCACATCGCCGATTTGCCTGCTGATAAATTCAGTGATGGGAGCTTTGAAATCGTGATAGACGAATTGTACCCTGGTTTTGCCTGATTCCCAATTTGGTAGGTCGGCCAGGCGATTCAGATTTCCCGAAATATCAAGCCGGTCAAGCACGATGATGTCCCAGTCAGTTTTTTCGAGAAAATATTGAACGATATGATGACCGATGAATCCGGCGCCGCCGGTAACGAGTATTTTCATATGATTGTTTTATCCTCTTAACTGTTCATGCTGTCTTCGACGATATCGTACGGGTCGCCGCTTGTCAACGGCGAGAATTTCTCATATGCCTCCGTTTTTGTTTTATTGCCTGGTCTCCAGCCAAAGCTCCAGACAGAGCAGCACCCAAATCTTGTAATGCGTTTTGACATGGTCACGGCTGTAGAAATCGCGCAGATAATCCGTAACTGCTTCTTTATTAAGAAATTCATAGATCATCGCAGCGCCGCCGAGTTTTTCATGCACCAGTTTTTTCATGGCATCGGTTTTCAGCCAGTCGCTTACGGGCGCGCCAAAACCCTGCTTGCGCCGGTACACGAATTCTTCGGGCATGATCTCGCGGAGCATGTCCTTCAAAATGATTTTTCCGCTCGCCCCGTCCATTTTATACTTTTCTGGCAAGTTGTATACATACTCGGCAAGCCGGTAGTCAAGAAACGGGCAGCGCACCTCCAGGGAATGCATCATACTGGTGCGGTCCACTTTAGTTAAAAGCCGTCCGGGAAGATAGGCGGTCAGATCGAATAAATTGATCTTTTGCGTATTATTTTTTTTGCATGCTTCCGCCTGTTCTCCGACAATGTCGCCGTTCACCGCATCCGGGTTTTTCCAGAGTTTGCGGCGTTCATGCGGCTGGAAAACGGATATGAGCTTCAGGTGCTCCTGAAATGGATTTGAAATCAGCGCGTTTTTGATCTGCGTGACCTTGCGCACATTCCGATATTTCCAGTACCACCCGTAGCCCATGAACAATTCGTCCGCGCCGTCGCCGGAAAGCGCAACCTTTACTTTTGATGCAGCGAGCCTTGAGACAAGATGCTGGGGAAAGTTGGACGAATCGGCATGCGGTTCATCCATGTAGCCGATTACGCTGGTAAGTTCATGCGTCAGATCGCTTGTTGCCTGCAGGGTATAATGATCCGTGCCGATCGTCTCGGATGCCTCGCGGGCATAGGGCAGCTCATTGATATAATGCTCATAGCCGACAGTGAATGTCTTTAACGGATGGCGGGAAAACTTTTGCGCGTACGCGCATACCAGCGTGGAATCAACGCCTCCCGAGAGCAATGCGCCTATCTCGACATCCGCGATCATGCGTTTGCGCACTGAATCCAGAAAAAGCCGCTTGATTTCTTTTTTCGCATCAGCGTACGAGACCGAAAGGGGATTGGATTCGAGCCGCCAGTAGCGGGAAAAAGCCGGCGTGTTCCAGCCGATCTTGAACGAAGCGCTGTATGCGGGCGGAATCACATGGATATTTGCGTACACGCTTTTCCACGGCGGTATGTACATGAGCGTGAGGTAATTGTCGATCGCTTCAGGATCAATGACTCCGCGAATGCCTGCCCGCGCAAGCGCTTTGATTTCCGATGCCATGAAGAGCGTGCCATGGCCGTCAAACCCATAGTAGAGCGGTTTCTTGCCAAACCGGTCGCGCGCCGCAAAAAGCATCTGCTTTTCGTCGTCCCAGACGATAAATGCAAACATGCCGTCAAGATATTTCGGGCAGTCGGCGCCGTATTCGCGATAGCACTTGAGGATCGCCTCAGTGTCAGATTTTGTCGAGAAGACGTGCCCCTTCCGTTCGAGATCTTTTTTTAATTCCCGGTAGTTGTAAATCTCGCCGTTGAACGTGACCGCGATGTTTTTTTGGTTGTCTCGCATTGGCTGGTGTCCGCCGGAAAGGTCAAGAATGGAAAGCCGTGTCTGGCCGAGCACGCAGGAGGGGAAAGACAAAACCCCGCGATCGTCGGGTCCGCGGCGCGCAAGCGAATCCAGCATCGCGTCAATACGATTCGGCGAGATGTCCGCAATTTTTTTACCTGCAAGAGCAATTATGCCGCACATGCCGATGGCCTATACCTATCAAACGCATCTTAGTACTATTTTGTCGCACGCGCCATATCTTGCTTTTTTTCCTGTTTTCGTGCATAATGATCGCGAAACGACCACTATGAAAAAAGCGCTCATCACCGGCATCACCGGACAAGACGGTTCGTACCTGGCGGAGCTTTTGCTTGAAAAAGGATACGAGGTGCACGGCATGATCCGCCGCGCGTCTACGTTCAATACGGCGCGGATCGAGCATCTGTACCAGGACCCGCACGCGAGCGGCTCGCGCCTGCACCTCCACTATGGCGACCTGTCTGACGCGGGCATTCTTCGCAAACTCATCTATAAAATCAAGCCGGACGAAATATACAATCTGGCGGCGCAGTCGCATGTGCGCGTGTCGTTTGACATTCCTGAATACACGGCCGACACCACAGGCATGGGTACCCTGCGAATTCTCGAGGCAATCAAGGACTTTGAAGAGCACACGGGCAAGAAAATAAAATATTACCAGGCGTCCTCGTCGGAGATGTTCGGCGCGGCGCCCCCGCCGCAGAACGAGTCAACGCCGTTCCATCCCCGGAGCCCGTATGCGATCGCGAAAGTATTCGCGTACCACGCGACCGTAAATTATCGCGAAGCGCACGGCATGTTCGCGGTCAACGGCATTTTGTTTAACCACGAGAGCCCCCGGCGCGGCGGCACGTTCGTGACCAAAAAGATCACGCGGGGCATCGCGCGGATCATCGCGGGACTCGACAAGAAAATTTATCTGGGCAATCTTGACGCGCGGCGCGACTGGGGCTACGCGCCCGAATACATGGAGGCCGCATGGCGGATGATGCAGCAGAATGAGGCGGAGGACTACGTGATCGGCACGGGGATAAGCCATTCGGTGCGGGAATTTCTGGAGACCGCATTCCGCCATGCCGACATTGAAAACTGGCGGGACTACGTCGAGATCGACCCGCGCTACTTCCGGCCGGCCGAAGTGGAACATTTGATGGCGGATACCGCCAAAGCGCGCGAGAAGCTGGGCTGGGCGCCGAAAACCACTTTTTCCGAACTCGTGAAAATCATGGTTGACGAGGACTTAAAACCTTTGAGATGATCAACCTTGCCGATAAAAAAATACTGGTCACCGGGGGCGCCGGATTCCTGGGCGGTTTTGTGGTGAAAAAACTGCGCGAACGCGGAGTTCCCGAATCGCAGATCACTGTTCCGCACTCAAGCGAATGCGATCTCCGCGTCTGGGAAAACTGCATGCGGGTTGCGGCGGGGCAAGATATTGTTATCCATCTGGCGGCGAAAGTCGGCGGCATCGGATTCAACCGCGAGAAGCCCGGGGAAATTTTTTACGATAACGCCATGATGGGCATACAGATGATGGAGGCGGCGCGGCAGGAAGGAGTTCAAAAATTCGTCGGCGTCGGCACGGTATGCGCGTATCCGAAATTCGCGCCGATGCCGTTCAAAGAACAAGACCTCTGGAACGGCTACCCGGAAGAGACTAATGCGCCGTACGGCCTGGCAAAGCGGATGATGCTGGTGCAGGCGCAGGCATACCGTCGGCAGTACGGCATGAACAGTATTTACGTGATTCCGGTAAATCTCTACGGTCCGGGAGATAATTTTGATCCGTCCGCATCGCACGTGATCCCTGCTTTGATCAAAAAAGTCGATGATGCCAAGCGTTCCGGCAAGACCTTTATTGACGTATGGGGAAGCGGCTCTGCTACACGGGAGTTTTTTTACGTCGAGGACGGCGCCAAAGGGATTATCGCGGCCGCCGAGAACTACGACAAGCCGGAGCCGGTAAACCTAGGATCAGGCACAGAGATTTCCATAAAAAATCTGGTGGAGATGATATGCCGACTTATGGATTTCAGTGGCGGCATACGCTGGGACCCCTCCAAGCCCGACGGCCAGCCGCGCCGTATGCTTGACGTGAGCCGCGCAAAAAAAGAATTCGGCTTTCACGCGTCAACCGATTTCGAGACCGGCTTGGAAAAAACTATAGCGTGGTATCGGGGCAGGCGGCCGCCGACTTTCACGGAGCAGCAGCATAACCGCGAATTCGCGTGACGCAGCGACAATGTTTATGAGATTTTCCAACTGGGTGAAAAGAATTATTGCCATATCGTTCGCCTGTTTCGGCCTGGAAATCCGCAAGAAAGGCGAGTGGCAGCGCATGTCTATGCGCAGCGTTTTGCGGCACGCAAAAAGAATCGGTTTCTCGCCTGCCACGCTCGTTGACGCAGGCGCCGCATTCGGCGATTGGACCGCATGCGCCCACTCCGTATTTCCCGACGCGCGATATGTGCTCATAGAGCCCCTGACCGAATACCGGCCGGTCCTTGAGGCGGTATGCCAATCCCTCAAATCTTCCCGACTGATATCCGGCGCCGCAGCAGGACCGGACACCAGCCAAATTGCCATCAATGTCCATAAAGATCTGGTCGGCTCTTCAATCTTTGAAGAGGTCGAGGACGAAGAGACCCTCGTGCAGGAAAAGCGCGTGGTTCCGGCATACACGCTTGATGATCTCTGCGCGGATGAGCTGCCGCCTTTTTTGCTCAAGCTGGATCTCCAGGGCGCGGAACTTGAAGCGCTTCGGGGCGGTAAACGCACGCTCGCAAGGACTGACATGGTCATTCTTGAAGTTTCGTTTTTTCGCGCGATCCGTACCGCCCCCCTGTTCCATGAAGTTACGGCGTTCATGAAGGACACGGGGTTTGTGGCATACGATATTGCGGGCATATCGTACCGTCCTTTGGATGGGGCACTCTGTCAGGCAGACGTCGCCTTTGTCCGCGAGACCGGCATATTCCGCATATCTGATGCCTATGCCGCCCCGGAACAGCGCGAGCGACAGAATGCAAAATTCGTGCGCGAGCGGCGCAGGCGATTAGCTTGTATCGGAGACGGGCATAACCAAACAGAATGAACGCCTACCCAAAAATTTCTCTCGTTACCCAAGTATTCAATCGGGAACGCTATATTGCCCAGACCATCGAATCCGTGCTCTCGCAGCAATATCCGAATCTCGAGTACATCGTGATCGATGACGGTTCCACCGATAAGAGCTGGGAAATCATTCAGCGCTATGCGCATGATCTCGCGCGCTGTGAGCAATTTCCCGGTATGCGCACCACGCCGGTTCCGGCAATCAACCGCGGCTTTTCTTTTGCAGGCGGCGAGATATTGGGCTGGCTGAACACGAAAAATACGCTCCTGCCGAAAAGTCTTTTTAGCGTCGCCGACGCGTTCGGATCATTTCCTGAAATCGAATGGCTGACCGGCCTTGCGAGCGTCTTGGATGATTATGGAAGAGTAGTAAAAGTATCTTCGTTGCGAAAAAATAAATATGATTTTCTGATCCGCGATTGGCGCACCATTCAGCAGGAATCAACGTTCTTCCGACGCTCGCTCTGGGAGCGGACCGGCGGTGCGCTGTCCGAGAAATACCCATGGAGTTTCGACACCGGCTTATGGATAAAATTTTTTCAGGAAGCGGAATTATACCATCTCACGACTCTTGTAGGCACATACCGCAAAGTTCCGTCCGGCCAAAGCGTGCGGGACCGTGCGGTATTTGAAGAGCATACCGAGAAGGCGCTCAAAGAACTCTATGACTCGGTTTCCTCCAGGGATCGGACTCTGGCCATGGCATACCGAATCCTCCGTCTGGGAAAACCCTTGCTGCGCAACATCCCGAATAAACTCTATCTGCAAATCCCCCTCTTAAACTCTTTTTATCACCGAACCGTCGAATTCGATTCATTTGCGGACGGTGTGTGGTCGCTCCACACATACCGGCGAAATCCCTTTCGGGCAACTCTATCATAACTATGGTATGCAATCAATCATTATCAGGCCCAAGAAAAAAATAAGCATTGAAGACGCGCGGGAATTGTGGCGTTATCGCGAGCTGCTTTATTTTTTTACGTGGCGCGATCTCAAAGTGCGCTACAAGCAGACCGTGATCGGGGTCGGGTGGGCCCTTTTCCAGCCGTTTGTCACGATGATCGTCTTCAGCGTGTTTTTCGGCAAACTCGCGCATATCCCATCGGACAGCGTCCCCTATCCTATTTTTGTGTACGTGGGCCTGCTTTTCTGGCAATTCTTTTCCGGAGCGCTTTCCGAGACGAGTTCAACCCTGATCGGCAATCAGGCGATTATCACTAAAGTATATTTTCCGCGCCTGATCCTGCCGCTCTCGGCAGTCATGACCAAATTCATTGACTTTGCCGTCGCATCACTTATTTTAATCGGCATGATGATCTATTATGGATACGTGCCGCGCCTTATGGGGCTTGCCATCCTCCCGTTGCTGCTGCTTATTACCTTTATGGCAGCCGTGGGAATGGGTCTGTTTCTTGCCGCCCTCAACGTAAGATACCGCGATGTGCGGTACGTGCTTCCGTTTTTCATACAGATCATGCTCTTTCTCACCCCCGTGATCTACCCGGCGAGCATCGCCGGCAAGTACTCGCGGCTCCTCGCGCTCAACCCCATGACTGGCGTGATCCAGGCAGCCCGGGCAGCGATCCTGGGCACCACGCCCATCAATTGGACGCTGCTTGCGATCTCGTCGTTCGCGTGCCTCGCGGCGCTGGTCATCGGCACCGCTTATTTCAAAACCGTTGAACGTTATTTCGCCGACATTATTTGACCGTATGCCCCCAATCATCCAAGTCAAAAACTTGAGCAAAAAATACGATATTGCCCACCAGCGGGGCGGCTATGTTGCGTTGCGCGACGTGATTGCCACCATTGCCAGACGCCCGCTCCGATTCGCCAAAGCCAAAATGAAAACCGCCATCGGCACTGTGACTAAAGAAGAATTTTGGGCGCTCAAGGATATCAGCTTTCGTGTCAACGCCGGAGACGTGGTAGGCATCATCGGAAGGAACGGCGCCGGCAAATCTACCCTGTTAAAAATTCTTACCGGCATTACCCCTCCTACGGCGGGCGAGGCTGTCATGGCTGGCCGGGTCTCGTCCCTTTTGGAGGTCGGCACCGGGTTTCATCCGGAACTTACCGGCCGCGAAAACATTTTCCTCAACGGCGCGATCCTGGGCATGTCCCGGGCCGACATGGCGAAAAATTTTGACGCCATTGTCGAATTTGCCGGCGTGGAGCAGTTTCTTGACACGCCGGTCAAATACTACTCCAGCGGCATGTATGTGCGGCTTGCCTTTTCCGTCGCCGCGCATCTGGAGCCGGACATCCTTTTGGTTGATGAGGTGCTTGCGGTGGGCGACGCCGAGTTCCAAAAAAAATGCCTGGGCAAAATGGAAGAGGTTACGAAAAAAGACGGCCGCACGATTCTGTTCGTGAGTCACAATATGGTGGCGGTTCAGCAACTGTGCAAGCAAACGATTCTGCTCGAGCGGGGTAAGATCAAAATGATCGGCCCGACCGAAAAAGTCGTGCGCGCGTACCTGTACGATTATGTCGAAACCGAAAAAGTGGAGTGGGAGGGACTGGCCGGCGACGAGCACGTGCGGCTCACGCATACGCGGGTGAGAAGCATGGAGCCGGCCGGAAGATTCCACACCGCAGCGCCCATTGAAATCGAGATCACTGCGGACATTCTTCAGCCCGTGCGCGGCCTGATTTTCGGCTTTACCTTGTTTTCCGAATTCGGTTACGAACTTGCATACACGCTCTATGACGATGCCGAAAATTCTTTGCCGCCGACCGTTGAACAGGGACCGTTTATCAAAAAATTTATTATTCCCGCCAACACGCTCAGCCACGGAACGTACCGCATCGAGCCGGATATCGGCATACACGAAGTAAAACGCATCGTGCAGGATGAGGGACAGCTTGTGTTTACGGTGGAGCAGATAGCCGGACTTGGCTTGCGCTTTCCTCTTCCGCACGGAAAAGGCCGTTCAAGTTTTTTTAGGCCCGCGTGGGCGCAGGAACAACAGCATGACTGAACAAAAACCAAGTTATAAAGCGATCTTGTTTGACCTCGACGGCGTGCTGGTGGACATGCCCAAGGGCCATTTTGAGGCGCTCAACCGCGCCTTGGCGCTTTTTGGCGCGCGCATTGAAGAGGACGAGCACTTCGGACATTTCAACGGCCTGCCCACGAGAAAAAAACTCGAGGAGCTCGAGCGGCTCGAGCGGCTGCCGCCGGGATTGCGCGAATTTATCAACGACGTCAAGCAGCAGCATACCAAAGACATCATCCCGAAATACTGCGCGCCGGATTATTCAAAAATCATTCTCATGCGCCATCTCAAAGACCGCGGCTACAAACTTGCCTGCTGCTCAAATTCCATCCGCGAGACCCTTCACCTCATGCTCAAATCCGCGCACCTCTTTGACTACTTTGATGTGATCCTGGGCAACGACGAGATAGAAAACCCAAAGCCTCATCCGGAAATCTACCTCACCGCGTTCAAAAAACTCGGGATTGAGCCGCATGAGGCCGTGATCGTGGAAGACGCCCCGCACGGCATTGCCGCGGCCCGCGCCAGCGGCGCGAGCGTAATCCCGGTGCGCGGCTGCGAAGACGTGCACCTGGCGCTGTTTGATCCGATCTTGGTATAATTGTCCATGACAAAAAGAGGGCAATAAAAGTGCAACAAAAAGCTCGCGCGATGCGAGCTATTCTCTTATCTGTAAGCGACTGATAAATTCACCGGTGAATTCAGGGAGACCGTCAATGATAGCATCCGCACCAGCCAGTTCATCCCGAGAGTGAGTATGGGTCACTGCGATACAGATCAATCCCGCAGATTGTGCCGATTGAATTCCCAGTGGAGTATCTTCAATCGCAATACATTCTTCAACGGGCATGTTCAACTGATGCAGCGCAGACAAATCAAAGCGGGAACGCTCCGTATCGCAGATAACCCCGTCTAGATCGAATATAACCGTGTTGATCATATCTCTTCTCCTTATCAGAAACACAGCAACCTGACTAAACGGTAACAAAACATCTTTGATTGGTCAAGAAAAATAAGGTCAATTTTTGTAACACTGTTCTGACCGATCGAACAAGATAGTGATATAAATTTGTGTTTGACTTTGACATGCCAAAAGATTTTGTCCGCCTCCACCCCAACGAGGTCTCCCGCTTCACGTGCATTGAGGACGGCTACAGCGCCGTCATAAAAATCCCCTCGGCAAAAGGAGACAAGTATTTGGTGGGGTAAATAGAACAGCCCTTCTTTCTTGTGAGAGAA
The DNA here is from genome assembly GCA_016196115.1 of Candidatus Sungiibacteriota bacterium. Lineage (GTDB taxonomy): Bacteria > Patescibacteriota > Minisyncoccia > Sungbacterales > HO2-52-23 > JACQRW01. Next base: position 13,624 of record JACPYI010000023.1, on the reverse strand, counting down.
GGGCCTGCCGTGATCCATTTTAGGACGATTTCTTTTGGGGAATTTGACAGATCGAGCACACCATGCCAGTAAGCAAAATAGCAGCGATGCCTAACACGAGAGCATTGTTCCATGGCTTTGGCACAAAAATTATGAGGATCAGAGCGCACGCCTGCGCACCAGTCACGACATTCCAAAACCATCTGCTTGTTCGTATATCGCTCAACAACTTTCTAAGTTTTCTCTGTCTGAATCTCATAACACTCCTCCTTATTTCAATGGCCGAAGCTCGAAAAGAGCAGTCGAGAGTGTGTCCACGGTTTCCTGATTATTACCTGTTACGAGAAAACGATAGCTCATCACATCAAGCGGATGTTGTTCGATAAAATATTGGCCGTCTGTTGAAAAAGCCCGAGCAGCGCCTCCTGCCTCAAGCACTAAAAGCACCGGGGCGCAATCCCACGGACCGCCGTAGGCAACCGTAATGGCTCCAGCCATGCCTTCGCCGCCGTTTGCAACCAAGGCGTGGTGATAGCCGTTAGACCCCAACATCCTGATTTGCGCTTTTCCAAAAAGCAAACTGAAAAGTTTATGCTGTTCTTCGTTTGAGAGCGCCTCATACCCTTTTCCGCGAAAGTCGGGGTAGAGATCAAGCAGAACGCCGGATTTTGGATTGAGCGTGCCATCCCAAACTCTTGCAGGATGATCCTGGTCGGAAAAATCCAACCGATCAATTATCTCTGTTCCTTGACCTTCAATCGCATACCAGATTTTACCAGTTACCCCCGGCTCTCCAACCAAGCAGTGCGTAACGCGTTTTCTTTCATTATCATTGACCGCAATAATAACCGTTGAGGTGTTTGCCCCATTGGCAAACGGAGCAGTGCCGTCAAGCGGATCCACCCATACGCTGTATCTGGATTCTGCATTGCCGACTTGTCCGCGCTCTTCAAAATGGAAATCAAATCCCGTTAATCGTTCCTGCAGAATAGCGGCAGCCGCCGATTCACTTGCTTTGTCCGCAACTGTGACAATAGTATTATCCGCTTTATGCTCGATGTCACTCGGTAGATGACCACCCTGATATGTGCCCACCACCTCCATTGAAGCCTCTAATGCATCCAATAAAATAGGGAGAATGTCATTATCGTGCTGATCCATTTCTTTCCTCCTCTGTTCTGTCAAAGAAACAAGAATGGTACAATCCTATGCTTTGCAGCAAAAAAGTCAAGGCCTTTGGGTGAGGCCTTGAGATATGATTTTTGAATGTATTATGCTATCTTACGCGCTGCTAAAAACTCCTGAAATGCACGTGGGAATGCGGTGCACACGCCGTCAATGTTCCATGCGATGAAGCGCTCCCACTCCTGGTAGTAGCCGACGAGCGCGTGCGGATTCGCGTGATCAAGATGCAGCTCGGGCGAGATCGCATAATTCAATTTTCCGGCTGCTTTGATTTGGGCGGCACGCTCTTGCGTATACTCGCCTCCAAGAATTTTCCATTCATCCCACCACACGCCGTCATAGATGGCTCCGTGATCTTTCAGGTCTTCCCACAGATAGATCGAGGGGCCGTAGCGCTCTTCACCCACTGATATAAATATCTGTATGTTAGGATCCATAGCGCGAACCTGTGCGGCCGTCTCCAAGGTCAGGTCAAACAAAAAAGCTTGCGCGTAGAGATTATATTTCTGAAACGTGGATACAAGCAGGCCGATCTGCTGATCCCCTTGTTCTTCGGCCTTCACGTGCACTGCGGCACGCCGGTCTGGACCAAACTTCGCAATCACCTGCTGGGCAACATCAAAAAATCTCGGTATGCGGCTGGCATCGCGCCACTGCCAGAAACTATTTGCCACATCGAGCGCTTGGAGCTCAACCACGGTATGTTCGCGAACATCCTGAACCGCAGAAGTCCCGGCCACTCGCGCCGGATTTCGATCATGAATACAGACCAGATCCCCGTCTTTGGTAAGCCGGATATCCAGTTCAACGCCAAAACCCGCTGCGGCCGCAGCGCAAAATGCTTCAAGTGTGTTTTCGGGTTGTTCCAATTTTAGTCCCCGATGGCTGAAGATAAGCATATATTCTCCTTTATATTCTAAAAGGACATCTTTTACAACCTTAACGCATACCTTTTGACAAAATCGCAAATAAAGTATACGCTTCTCCTACATATTGCTTCACAAACAACCAATGAAAGGGGTGCACAGTGAGCAATCCAAACCCAGTTCTTGAAAAATGTAATCGGATTCACGAGGCGGGAATGGCGGCGGTAAGAAGCGGCAACATTCCTTTGTTCCCATCCGTGCCGGAAGAATTGCGGATGCGGCTCAATACGTCCATCGGCTTCATGAATGACTCGTTGGCACCAGTTACCCTAACCCTTATCTTTGATAACATTGAACAAGATACGGGTGTGAAATTTTTCCTTGTGGGGCGAGATTATCCTTGGCACTGTACGCTTCAGGAAGGAGTTGCGGCGGAGCCGGATCTTTTCTTTGATGCCGAGGGTGTGGAGCTTGTCCGCAGGATCGAGCAAGTTTTGTCTGCTACCACAATCGTTTATTCTCAGCTTCTCATTGACTGCGGCAATGTGCTCCTAAACGCAGCGTATGTGCCGGATGAGATTATCAATGCCCGGCAACAACTGTCGGCATACTACGAGCAGCGCGGTATCCGACCATTGCCCATGGAAGACATTTTGCACTGTACGCTCGCCCGAATCCGGACGCTTCCGAAACGTTTCCGGCCAAAGAAATATATCAACCACATTCTCGAGGTGCGTGAGGCCATCCTCGCGACTCCTGTAGATCTAAACATTAAACGGCTATTCTGCGGAACCGCCTACCAACTGCTGACGTTGTCGGCACGGTAGGCATCATGACATGAGCGACTTTTGCGAATACGCGAAAGATCGCTCTTATTTTTACGGCGAGAAAACAAGTGGAAACTTTTTATGATGTGTGCTACGTTATAGATCATAAGATTGGGACACATGAAAATTATCGTGCCTATGGCGGGGCTGGGGACGCGGTTTCAGAAGGTCGCGGACCAAAATCCCGAATATACCAAACCAAAGCCGCTTATTTCGGTGCGGGGCTTTCCTATGGTGCGCTGGGCAACCGGCTCGCTGCCGTTTTTGGAGCATCCGGGACAGCACGTGGTATCGCCGTTGCGGGTCACGCCCAAAGATATGATTTTCATCGTACTCAAAGAACACGACAAGAGCCACGCGATCACGAGCGAACTGAAAAAAATATATTCAAACGACATCCACGTGATCTCGCTTGATGCGGTTACGCGCGGAGCGGCCGAGACCGCGTATCAGACACGGCCGTTTGTTGATCCGGACGAGCAAATAATTATCTCGGACTCGGATCACTTTTTTGACGGCAGCTATCTTGCCGCCATGCTTGAACATAAAGACCCGGACACCGCCGGCATGATTCCGGTGTTCTCGGCGCCCGACGACCGTATCCCGCGCTGGAGTTATGCGCTGGTAAAATCCGGCTCAACCGTGATCGAGCAAGTCGGCGAAAAAGATCGCGCGCTTATGGAGCGGGGCGCGTACGCAAATATCGGCGCATACTGTTTTACCAAAGCGCATTATTTTTTTGATGCGGTGGAAGAGGCGATCGCGGCCAACCGCACCACCGGCGACGAAGGGAAAAAAGAATTTTACGTGGCGCCCATTTATCAGGAACTCATCTCCAAGGGCATGAAAATACAGGCCGCAATCACGCCGATCGTGTGGGGACTTGGCACGCCCGCGGACTTGGAATATTTCTTGCAGCATTGCGACACAAAACTCCCCTAAGCATACATGTATGGAAAAAATGCTCAACATCGTGATCCCCATGGCCGGACAAGGCGCTCCGTTTAAGGATGCGGGCTATGCATTTCCCAAGCCCCTCATTGATATCAAAGGAAAGACCATGATCGAGGTCGTGGTCAATAATCTGCGCCCGCAGACGGATCACAAATTTATTTTTGTATGCAGGAAAGAGCTTCAGGAAAAATACGATCTCTACAATATTCTGAAAAACGCGACCAACAATAAATTTGAGATCGTGCCTATTGGCGGCATCACTGAAGGAGCGGCATGCACGGTTCTATGCGCCAGCCACCACATCAACACCGGCGAGGAACTGATCATTGCGAACTCGGATCAATATATCGAGTTTGACATCAATGATTTCATCGCCAGTGCCCGCGAGCACGAAAAAGACGGGCTGATCCTGACCTTTCATGCCAGCCATCCGAAATGGAGCTATGCGCGGGTTGATTCTTCCGGAAAGGTTCTTGAAACCGCGGAGAAAAGGGTTATTTCCAATAACGCAACCGCCGGGATTTACTATTTTCAGAAAGGCAGTGATTTTGTCGAGGCGGCGCAATCCATGATCCGCAAAAACATCCGGCACAATAACGAGTTTTATGTCTGTCCCGTATACAACGAGCTTATTTTGGGAAATAAAAATATCTATGCGCGCACTACTGCCGCAGAAAAGATGCATGGTCTCGGCACGCCCGAGGACTTGGAGCTTTTTATCAGGGGGCTTGAGGACAAGAAGATAACGGTATGAAACGCGCGCTGAAAAAAAAGTATCCCGGCTTGTACGAAAAGCTGGGCATGGGAAGAGTTTTTTTGGTGCGGCTTCGCGCATCTTTGTTGCGCTTTGTTTCCCAGAGGTATGAAAACATCATAAACCCAAAAACAAACCTCCTGCCTATAGATGTGAAAGTCGGATGGTCAATCGTGATTATCACCGACGGCAAGTCAAACAATCTGCTGCAACAGGCCATCCAATCCATGACGCGCGAACTTAAGGGAACTCCGTTTGAGATCATTGTCGTGGGACCGCCTCGGCTCGCACGCGAGGCGTTTATGGCTGGGGTGCGGCATGTCCCCTACCGCGAGCTAAACCTCGCATCCGGCTGGATCACCAAGAAAAAAAACATGGGGGTGGCACTCGCGCGCTACGACAAAGTCGTACTCACGCACGATTATCTTGCCCTTGAACCCGGATGGAAAAAGGGATTTGACGAATTCGGATCCGATTTTGACGTGTGTATGAACAGGATCATAAACACCGACGGCGCCAGATGGAAGGACTGGATCAAGTTTGATGTTTCCACCATGAAGTTTGCTCTGATCCCCTATGACGCGAAGCATACCGAACATCAATACATAAGCGGCACGTACTTTGCGGTGAAAAGAAATTTCTATGCGGAAAATCCACTGGACGAAAACCTGCGCTGGGGCGAAGGGGAAGATGCGGAATGGTCGCGCCGAATCATCCCGATAACCGAATTTCATATGAACACCGGAAGCGTGGTAAAATTGCTCCGCTATAAACCGCTGCCTCCCGGTCTTGAGGAAAACGGGCAAAAGATCAAAGAAAAACCGGCACATCAACGCTCATAATATATGGAAGTGCACACCGGGGGAAGAAAATATCCAGAGGAGTGGATCATGTCGTTTACCAATATGGACAAATTCGCCCATCTGGCCGGGGACTTTGTCTATCTGGAGGTGCGAATCAATTTCAAAGGGCTGCTGGGCCCGGCGCTCAAGGGCAGGAAAATAGTGTATGCCGAGCTTGAGGAGCCAAACCGATTTTTCTTGAGCGATCCTGTTTTCAGACGGGACGAGTACGAGTACTATTTTTATAAAATTCTGACCATCTGTCCGTTCACGGCCGCGTGGCTGAACAAGCAACAAGGCGCTCAACGGCGCATTCCTGTTTTTTATCCGATTGATCCGGAACTGGGACCGCCCAAAATGGAAAAAATATATGACATCATCTACAGCGGCGGCCTGCACAGCAAGGAGATATTTGAGGATGTCAAAACAATATCACGATTCAATTATAGGTTTATCGCCCACAATGGTATCCTCACCTACAAAACGATCCCCAATCTCCGAATCGTACGAAAGATGAGACACCTGTTCCCCAGTATGAAATTCCTGGAGGCCGGAGCGCGCTATATCACCGAGCAAAACATCCCGCATCTTGAAAAATGGAAGATCATGGCGCAGACCAAAATCACGCTTCTCCAAAACACCGTTCCCTGCAATGCCGCGGGCGTTACGAACGTCTGGCGGACCAAGGGGTGGGAAGATAACGGGGCATTCGCCTTATTTCCGCGACCAAGCGCGCGTGGAATCATCACAAATTTCTTCGACCGCATCCGCGGCAAGACATTCACGGCGCCGCAGTTAAAGACCAGAGCTTTTGAGGCGGCGCTCTGCCGTTCGCTGATCTTGTGCCGGCGCGATCCGTGGAATCTCATTGAGCGCTTTTTTGAGCCGGGCAAGGAATTCATCTACTACGAGCCGGGCAAATTGGAGGAAAAGGTGCGGGAAATTTTATCCGACTTCAAGAAATATGAGCCCGTGATCGAAAACGCGCATAAAAAATTTATGGCCGAGTACACGACGCAGCGGTTTTTCGAAAAGTACTTAAAATACTTAACTTAAGTCCACATGAAAAAAATTACTAAGGCAAAACTATCGGTCATGGGCCTGGGCAAGCTCGGGGCCTGCTACGCTGCCTTTTATGCAAGCAAGGGATATCAGATCATCGGCTTTGATGTCAAAGAGGAGCACGTTCAGGCCGTCAACGAGGGCCGAGCGCCGGTGCAAGAGCCGGAACTTGCCGAACTTATTGCGGCCAACCGGAAGCGGATCTCCGCGGCCAGCGATCCAGAAAAATTGATCGGCATGAGCGACGTCACCTTTATCGTCGTGCCTACACCAAGCAAAAAAGACGGATCGTTTTCCACCGCCTATGTCGTTGACGTTGCAAAAAAGATAGGGCCGGCGCTTCGCACAAAGAAGGGCTATCACCTGCTGGTGCTGGTCAGCACGGTCCTGCCCGAAGATTCGCGAAACGCAATTATTCCGGCGCTGGAAAAATATTCCGGGAAAAAATGCGGGGTTGATTTCGGATACTGCTACAGCCCGAGCTTGATCGCCATTGGCGACATCATCGGCAATTTGCGCAATCCTGACTTTCTCTTTCTCGGCGCGTATGACAAAAAATCCGGCAATATGCTTGAGGAGATATATCAAGACATCTATGGCGGCGCGGCGCCGATCGAGCGCATGAGCGTTGAGAGCGCCGAGCTTGCAAAGATCAGTTTGAATTCCTATGTCACCATGAAAATCACGTTTGCCAATATTTTGGGCGAGATATGTTCGCGCCTTCCCCACGCAAACGTAGACGACATTACCGGCGCTCTGGGCAAAGACAAACGCATCGGCCAGAGATACTTCCGGAGCGGCCTCGGATACGGCGGACCATGCTTTCCGCGGGACAACTTCGCATTTGCCAATATGGCGATGCGGCGCGGCATCAAAACCCCTCTTGCCCTTGCCACGCATACGCTCAACGAATTGATCCCGGCAAAAGTGAGCAGGTTTATCGCTTCGGTCTCGCAACGCAAGAAACACCGGATCGGCATCCTTGGCATAAGCTATAAACCGAAAACAACGCACTTCGAGGAATCGCAGGCACTAAAAATAACGCAGCAGTTGCTCAAAAAAAATTACCGTGTCACGCTCTTTGAGCACATGGGACACGACCACGCCAAAGAAATCCTGCACAACACCGTAACCTACGCCGCGTCCTTTCAGGATTTGCTCGACAAAAGCCACGTCATGCTCGTCTCAAACCCGGATCCCTTGTTCGCCCGCCTGCCCCATGCTTTCAACAAAAGTACAGCCAAAAAAACCATCATAGACCCCTGGGGCATGTTCCGCCAAGATCAATTTCCCAAACACGTTACTTATATTTCACTCGGCAGAACACCACTGAAGAACGATCCCCGACTAACCTAAATAAAAAAGCAAAAATTAGAACAGCCCCATCCGGAGATGGAGCTTTAGATTTGTTATGCGAACTTTTCGTAATAGGCACCGAGTGCTTTTTTAAGATCCAACTCAATCAAATTTTCTTTACCGGTGTACATGGCGATCTGCTCCCCCATGACCCGCAAGAAAGCCAGCACGGCTTTTATCCAGGATATGGGAACAAGTGAACGCGCCTCGTCGGAAGGCAGAATGCCGTACCATTCCAAAACGCGCATAAAGTCGTCATAGACCGTTTGCAGATCGCTCTCTCGCGTTGAGCCGAATCCGAAAGGTTTCTTCGGGTCATAAAACATATGTCCGCGATTATTGGCCGGTTGTCCAATCATGCCCAAGGGACCAAATCTCACGATCTTGTCCGCAATCCGCAAAGTAGTCAGAAGGACTGAATCACCGGGCTCATCGAACTTTTTCGGATGCTGGATCACGGCATCCACGATCCGATCCCGGGTTGCTTCGTCAAAAGGACTGTCAACAAGAAGTTTGTGCAGATATGCAGCCCATACAGTTGCGAATTCCCCGGCGGACATTCTTCTATCCGCTACAAAACCGATTTCCTTTTTGAGTAAAGCCGGCCGATCGGTGTTGTGGAGCCACACCGCAATTACGAATTCGTTCAGATCAAGGTGTCGGTACGGTTCAAGTGCCTTGATTTTGGGCCCCCACATCAGCATCTCGTAGATGTGATTGTAATCATACCCCACCCCGGTATTGGGCGGCGTGTAGTGGGAAATCAGAGTTGCCGTCAGATTCGCTAAATACGCGTGAAAAGCGTTGCTCGTGACAGTCATCATTGCCTTCCTCCTTCTTTTGTAAAGCTACTTCTTGAAAGAAGCCTATCACCCAAAACTAATCTTGTAAAGCCCAGTCAAATCAAAATCCGCGCACCCCATACGGAAACGCGCGGGTACATACGTACAGACGAACCCATAATTTTTATTCAAACTCAAGCACCAGAGGCAGATGGTCCGAGACCTCGTTTTGGATTACTTGGAAGTTTGTTATGTTCACGTCAGGATCAACCAGGATGTAGCCGGCGAATTTATCCGGATACTCAAAGAAGCGGTTGCGGGTGGAGGTGATGTGGTGTTCTTTGATCAGATTTTTCATGCCCGCCTCAATGATCGCCATGCTTTGGGTATCGCGCGACAAATTGAAATCGCCGCATACGATTTTGGCCGACTGGATCAGATTAAGAAATGCTTTCAGTTTTTGCGACTGGCCGATGCGCTCGGGCGTATCGCCCCTGCCGTCTCCGGTCCACAGGCCGTGAAAGTTGATGATCGCAAACTCTTTTCCGGATTTGGAAAACTGCATAAATTGGATATTTCTGCCCAAGGTGCGCCCGTCATCGTTGATCATCGCATTTCTCGTGCGATACACGAAGAAGTCGCCTTCTTTGTCGATGGGATCGCTCCTTTTTACGAATATTGCAAGCCCTTCTTCAACAAGCCCGCTTTCATAATCCTGGGCCGCTTCAAAAAATCCTTGAAAACCGGGGAGCGACTTCGCGATGATCCCGAAAACATCAACGCGCTCTCCAGACGAATCAAGCGAGGTAACCATTTCCTGGAAACAAAAAATGTCCGTTGTGGGAGCATGGCTTTGGATAAAAGCGACCAGTTCCGGCAAGAGCTTACCCTTCCAAATGTTGAGGCAGACAATTTTCATAGAGAGATTTTTGTTATGCCAATTTTAATTTCGCGCGTACAAGCGTATGCCAGCCCAGGCGGTGTTCGAGCCAGCGGAATACGGGGCGAGGGAGGATATTCCACGGGAATGATTTTTGGTATTCGTACCGTTTGTAGGGTTCGATGCGATAGGGGAAAATATGCTCTTTGCGGATGGAGATTATGTCAAAACCGTCGAGAAGTTTTTTAATGTCTTTCACGCTGTAGGTATAGGCAACAGGACACCCGGTTTGCGCTTCGGGCTGCATGAGCCCGAGCCGGATCAAAAAATTTTTCGTTGAATACTTGGAATAAAGCATGATGCGCAACTCGGATTCGGACCCCATATATTTTTTGATCTCTTTTACGATCAGCTCCGGATTCGGCGAGTGGTGGATCACGCCAAACGAATACACCAGGTCGTAGCGCTTGACCGGGACGAACGACGACAACTTTTCTGCGTCTCCGGTAAGAAACTTCGCGGAAAGGCCATACACGTCAAATCGCTTCTCGCATACCCCGATACTTTCTTCGGAAAGTTCTGTCGCAGTAAGTTTGGCGCCCGCCCGGGCGAAATTGATGGAATCGGTGCCGATCCCGCATCCGATCTCCAACACATTTTTTCCTTTCCATTTTTCAAATTCTGCAAACCCGGGAATATGATATTCCACAAAATATTTCCGATTCTCCACCTCGTCAAAATACTGCCTGCTTCCGAACGGCGCCTGAGAGTGGCGAATGTTACAGGGACGGGCGTTCCAATACTCTTTGACTCCCTCTATGGTTGCGGGAAATGTCTCAGCCATATGGGTTGGTCGCGTATACCAGATTGTCCCGCACCCGATCCGCAATCCATGCGTAGGTCTTGGCAAGTCCCTCTTTGAGCGGCAGCGAAGGAGCCCAGCCGAGCTTTTCAAGGATGAGGCGGTTGTCGGAATTCCTCCCGCGCACGCCAAGGGGCCCGGGCACATGCTTGATGGAGAGTTTCTTGCCCGCGATCTCCATTGCCATGTGGGCAAGGCCGTTGATCGTGACCATCTCTTCGGAACCGATATTGACCGGACCCGTAAAGTCGGACCGCATCAAGCGCTCTACGCCATCAAGACATTCATCAATATACAAAAACGAGCGGGTCTGCTTGCCGTCTCCCCAGATTTCAATTTCGCCTCCATCGGGTGCCTCCGCAACTTTCCTGCAAATGGCAGCCGGAGCTTTTTCCCTGCTGCCGGTCCAGGTGCCCTCCGGACCGAACACGTTGTGAAAGCGGGCGATGCGGACCGGAAGTTTACAGTTGCGGGCGCATGCAAGATAGAAACGTTCGCTGAAAATCTTTTCCCAGCCGTACTCGCTGTCCGGAGCCGCCGGATATGCGGACTCTTCGGCGCATACGGGCTTCTCCGGGTCCATCTGGTTGCGCTCCGGATAGATGCATGCCGAGGACGAGTAAAAAATCTTTTTCACGCCCATGCGCGAGGCAAGCTCCGCGATATTCAAATTGATCAGGGCGGAATTGTGCATGATGGCCGCGTCGTTGTCCCCGGTAAAAATAAAACCGGCGCCTCCCATGTCCGCGGCAAGCTGATATACCCGGTCGAACGGCTGATCCAAAACTTTTTCGCAAACCCGCGGATCACGCAAATCCCCGATCACAAATTCATCCGCCGGACTTTCTTCGTATTCGTGGCGCTTGAGATCCACCCCCCGCACCCAATATCCCTCTTTTTTGAGCCGTTTCACCAGATGGCCTCCGATAAATCCGCCCGCGCCCAATACCAATGCTCTTTTCATTTCCATATAGATATGATATATTCTCTAAAAAAGAATGCAAGGGGCATTTTTTACTTATTTCCGATGACATCTTCCGCCGAGGAAAAGTTTCTATTATCAAAATTATTATGAAAGCCACAGCCAGATCAATCGCAAAAATAACACTCAAGTTTTTCGGCTTGCATGCCCCGCTGATGGCATGGATTGACGCGCGAAAGGTCAGAAATATCAGGAACAAAAACACAAACTCGGTCTTGTCCTGGCAAAAACGTTTCCCGTACGGCATATTTATTGAAACCGGAACCCATAAAGGAGATATGGTTGATGCAGTCAAGCGCCATTTTCGCAAGGCGTATTCCATAGAATTGGGAGACGAATTGTGGCGGAAAGCGCGGGAAAGATTCAAAGATGAAAACCATATAGAAATCGTGCACGGCGACAGCAGCGAGATGCTTTCGCGGATCTTGGCGCACATACGGGAGCCCGTGATTTTTTGGCTTGATGCGCACGATTCCCGCGGCGACACGGTCAGAGGGAAAACCATTACTCCCATTGAGGAGGAACTGGAACAGATATTCAATCACCCGGTAAAAAATCACGTGATCCTGATAGACGATGCCCGTGACTTCACCGGACATGGAGGATATCCCTCGGCTGCACGAATACAGGAATTGGCGCGAACCCATAATTATTTGTTTGAAATGAAAAAAGACAACTTTCGGCTGTATCCCAAACGCGCCTGATGCCGCATCAAGCGCAGCACACGTATGTCAATCATCGTGAGAGTACATGGGGGCTTAGGCAATCAGTTGTTTCAGTACGCGTTCGGGCGCGGGGTTGCTTCGCGCTTGAAAACCGATCTGATCGTTGATACAAGCCCGTATCTCAGGGCCGCCTACGACCCGCATGTCTACCACGACAGTGTGCCCTGCTTTGAGAATTTTAACGTGAACGTGCGGCTTGCCAGGGATTCCGATATGTTCGGATTCGTGTGGTTGCGCAAGCACCGCAATTTTTTTGACCCCTTCTACGATAAACTGCGCGGGAAAAAAACATTCCTTCCGTTTTATTATCCGGAGCAGGGATTCACGTTTGATCCAAAGGTGTTTTCCCGCAACCATACGTATTTTGACGGGTATTGGCAGACCGAAAAATATTTCAAGCACGTCGCGGACCGATTGCGCGCGGAGCTCACGCCGTCCAGACCGCTTTCCGAATACGCCCGGAGTATGCTCAACGAAATCCGGCGTGCCAATGCGGTATCCATACACGTGCGCCGAGGAGATTACATTTCCGATCCGGAAATAAACGCCTATCACGGCACTTGTTCCCCGCAATACTACCAACGGGCCATTCATTGCATCGAACAACAAGTGTCCTCGCCGCATTTTTTTATTTTTTCAAACGACTACGAATGGTCGGTTGAGAATTTTAAATTTCTCAACGGTTCATACACCTGCGTTCGCGGCAGCGATGCAAAAAATTACGAAGACATGCACCTCATGTCGCGCTGCAGGCACCATATCATCGCCAACAGCAGCTTTGGCTGGTGGGGCGCGTGGCTCAACCCCAGCAAGGAAAAACAAGTGGTCGCGCCAAAGCGGTGGTTCGCAAACGTGCCCAAAGGCGACGCGCGCGATCTCTTTCCCGAGGACTGGATCGTCATGTAGCGCACCAACAAAAAAACGCCCGCACAACCGAGTCGTGCAGACGTTGAGGGAACTAACGAGTGGGTTTACGCTCGAGGGCGAACCACGCTTCCGAACTGAAGACACCATAGAACGTAGGAAAGAAAACTTTTTTTTCTGCCAATGTCCACTTGACTCCGTACGCTTTTTTCGTCGCAGGAGCGAGGGCAATCAGAGCCATAAAAGGCATACCCAGATCGTAATTAAGTTCAGGTACATAGTCCGCCACTTCAAAACAAATGCGCGGAGCAACTGGCTGAAGGACTTGCTCTTGACCCCATGCAAGCACATGCTCGCTTGATACATAGCGGTCGCAAAAGTTTATGAGAGTCACATTTTTGCCCAACTTATCAACCCATAGATCATAGACGATATGCTTCCTGATAGGTAAAACATTGGGATAATTCTGATTTTCCAAGATGCTTCTCCTTTTTCTTTTGTGAAGTATGCTTGGATTAGCATACGTAACCTACATGCAAAAGTCAAGATATTGTATCAGTCCACTTTTTGCGCTTCATGGGCGCAACCCTGCCATTATGGTATACTTTCTTTGGAAACATGCGCAGACCTCCATAATCCTTGATGAGACGACCGATAGTAGAGGCGGAAGGTACGGGCAGGCGATTCTGTTCACAGAATTGACC
>JACPYI010000022.1 GCA_016196115.1 Candidatus Sungiibacteriota bacterium | reverse complement strand
AAGTTCGGTTCAATGAGCATACGGGTATTGTAGAGATGATACTGGAATGCGGTGATGAGTTTACCCATGTTCTTGCGGGGTCGGGCAAACAAGATTCGTTTGTGTTCAACATAGAACTCCCGTTCCAGCTTCTCGGAGACATACTCCCCATCAGCCACAAAGATGCCGTCCAGATCATCGTTCAGCTTCCTGAATACCTTGGTGCCGTGGGTATTGGCGGGACTGAATCTAATGGCGAGTAATTGTCTATTCAGATCAGACGTGAGATGCAGTTTCAGCCCGTAGTAATGCCCTTTTCCCGAGTGTCCCCATGCGGCAAGGTCAGACATGATTAGGAACAGGATGGCTGGAAGTCATTCCGGATCGCTTTCTTGGTTTGAATGTGCTGGGTCTGTTTGTACAGGGCAAGGGTAATGGTCTCGATGATGGGCAATGACAGTTTTCGACCAGTGGTATTCTCATGCATGAACAGTTTCGGCTTATGGTACAGAAAGGTTACTTTTTCCTTCAAGGTATGATACACTGCGAGGGTAGGTTTCATACGAATGGCCATGTGTTCCTTCATCATTCACACGCATGGCTATTGGCATGATACCATATCAAAGGGAGTTTCGTAATTGAAAGTATATTAACGAGTCCATTGCGCCGCAGGGTTTACGGCGTTGTCGGGGGGGGGTGTAGGCGTGGGAGTAGTTGGTGGAGTTGGTGTTGGAGGTTGTGGATTACCCGCTCTTCCTCCTCTGCGCCCTCGCTGGCGCTCTTGTTCCGCGGCATCTGCCATTTCTGTTTCTAATGTAAGTCCTAATATTCTGCCGCCCGGATTATTATTGACATATGCCGCGATTCCCTTTATCTGTGCAATGCGGCGATTGGTGCGCGCAATCATTGCCTGATCTCTCTGGTCCTCGACTTTTGCCATCTCGGTAGCCAACTCCGCATTGAGTGCTACATAGGTGCTATTCATGTGATTAACCTGTTGCTGGGCTGCCTCAATATCTTTGACTGCAAGATCGCGGAGTTGATTCGTGCCAAACGCGGTATTGCGCGCAAAGCCCTCGCGCACTTTTGCTTTTGCCTCTTTCGCCTTATCACTGTCCGTCGTCATTTCCTTGATCTCACTGGTGTTTACCTTTTCTATGTCGCCGGATAGCATATTCTCTGCGGTGTAGCGGATTGGATCTGCCGCCAGGGCATTATTATGATTTATCGCATTCTTTCCGGCGTTATCCTTTAGGTCTTGCCGTCCCTTGGTAGAGAGCGAGTTCTCATCTGCAAGGGTTGGGTTTGTCTTGGCAAGCGTACTGCCCATATTGTAATGCGAAAGAACTGCCTGTACGCGCTTCATCTCGCCCTCGTTCATGCCCTTAAACCCATCCTTGCGTTCGGCAAGCATGGCCAATCTGGCAGCATTTTCTCTGGTGTAATCAATATTGGTTCCGCGGAAATCAGCTTGTATCTGATCGTTGGAGTAGCTTCCATAGTTTTTCTTCCGATCCTCAATATCCTGCTTCTGCTGCTCCAATGATCGAACACCTGCCCGTTGAATAGCTCTTCCGCCTGGCGCGTATCGGGCCAGTCCTCGCGTAAACTTTTCACGCCTTGTCCCCGGCTTCACCATCCCACGCGCCAACCCACGCGCCGCCATCAGCGTCCCGCCGGTCGCCACCCCAGCCGTAACCCCCACCGCCAACCCCGCACCTTTTTTGAGGGTATCCATAACAATTGTACCCGCTTTTCCAGATGTGTCTTTTGCAAACTTTGCCGTGAAATGGAGCATAATCAAAACTACCATAAGAGCCAAAATGCGTGGCGTATCTATTTTAATATCTGTTGTTCCCTGTGATCCCTGACTGAGTTGCTTATCAAATGCTACCGCCATAAGAAGCGTCAGATACAGTAAGAAATAAAACGCCGGGGCAAAGAACGCCCATTTGAAAACCGCTTCTGACCACTGATCCCACGCTTTTTTTGCGGATGCAAGTGGTAAAACAAGTGCAAGACAAGCGATAGGAGCAAAGATTGAGACAAGTATTACCGCAACATAGCGTATACCAAGAGCAACGGCTGTATAGACAAATGCCGATGTTATAATCAAGAGAAAGATAATACCAATGGCGGCACCAACTACCTGATCAAAATTCGCCTTCTCGGCTCCTACCACCGTGCTGAAAGCAGATCCTGCAGCGGTGACGGCGGCTGAACCGATATTCTTGGTAGCACACCATATATCCCCCCAAGCACAACTACTTCCAGACCATATATATGCCTTTCTTGCTTGTTCAAGTTTAGCACGCGCCTCTGCGTCGAGTTGATTGGTAATACTGTATACTTTTGTTGTATTGATAATGAGTGCAGCGACGTTTTTTTCCGGTCCGCCACTGATTTTATTTGCAAAAACGAGCGCAACCTGATTGGAAAACGCAAAGATTGCAGTAACAATTGCTAAACTGAAGTTAATAAGAATTGCGACTGCTAACACCTTTACGAGTAATTTTTTTCCGCCATATTGTTCAATACCGAGGATAATAGTAAGTGCAATCCAGAGGACGATTAAAATAAACATTCCATTTACGAGGTCACGCAATATAATCCATCCAGTTTGTACAGTTGAATTGCCAGAAGGTACAAGCTCGGCATTTGCTACAAACATTGCGTCTAAAGCAGTACCAGCATACGATAGGAGCCATGCGAGGACGGTTCGAATGGCCAAAAGAATCCAGAGAATTGCACCAAGAATCGACGAAGATGAGTTTGGTGGAATTGAAAGTCCCGTCGTGGGCGGTTGTACTGCTGGCGGATCTGGTGCGGCAAACACTCCATGCCCCAGCCCCAAAACCCCGGCGATGACCAGCGCGATCAGGAGCAGGGAGAGGATGATTTTTTTGTGTTTGGTCTGGGGGGTTGACATGTGTTTTGGGAGGGTGGTATGATGGGAGTACAAAGGGCTTCGGCCTCGCCCCCGCGCAAGCGGGGGCAAATTAGTTTACATTATCCAAAGAGCATTTTTTTAAGAGCTTCTTGTAAGTTTTCAAACGTGATTTTATCGAGCACGGCTATCTTCTTGACCAGCCGTTTCGAGTCAATGAGCCGCATTTGAGAGAGGACAGCAGATGCGTCTCTGTCAGCGATTTTCCCCAGATAAAAGTAATAATCCCCCACTTTCTTTTTGCCGGTAAGCGCGATGCCCAAAAAGATACGTTCATTAAATCCGCGCACGACAACAATGGGTCTGTCAAAGTTTTTGCCGGTTCCATCCTGCTCATCGCCGACATTTACTCCAAGCGCACACCACCATACTTCGCGTGGATAGCAAAATGGCGGCAACTCTTGTTGATGAATCATCTTCTTTTCCGTATTCCACGCGTCAAAAGCTTTTTCCATAATCTTATGTTACACTAACTCGCCGCTCCGCCCAAAACACCCCATGCCCCGTGCCAAAAACTCCGGCAATGACCAGTGCTTGTCCACCGAAGCCTTGGCGCAGGCGGGCGATTAGGAGCAGGGAGAGGATGATTTTTTTGTCCCACACTATTCTTTTGGGTTCCACACCCATTTGTATGGTGGTACGTTTAAGAATAGTGAGGGATAAATGTCTGATCAGAGGTCTTGACATACTTTTTCAATTTGCTACACTGGTGACTAATCACGCCCCTCGAGCAATCGGGGGGACGATTTTTCTCTATCGAATAGATTCTTGAGTTGAATCTTAAACACGCCCTTCTTTATATCCCAAATCTCCCTGCCAAGATGACCCGGTGAATAGATTACAATCACCTGTTTATGTAAGTGGATCAGCTTCTTATACAACGGAGCAAAATCGCCATCTCCGGTAAAGAAAACGAAGGCACGGATGTTTTCAGCCAGCGCCTCGTGTACGTCAATACAGATTTCCATATCAAAGTCGCATTTGCGGCGATATACTTTCCGGCCGCTAATCTCCGCTTCAAGAATATATTTTACGTCTTTACTGGTGACTGTGTATCCGATTTCTTGCGCGCGCTGGAGAAATGCTACGGATTTCGGATGGATATCTTTCCCAAAATAAAGCCGTATATCCTGCGTCTGCGGATAAGTTTTCAAATAGGCAAAAAGGTGAGCAATATCTATCTTGCACTTGAGTGATCCCTCCCAGCCGTGAACATTCGCCCAGTCAATGTAGACGACAGCCTCTCCTTTGAGAATGAGCGTTTTTTGCGTCATGTTTTTCTCATATATGATAACACCTCCTGCCCCGCGCCGAAAACCCCCGCGATCACCAGCGCGATCAGGAGCAGGGAGAGTAGGGTTTTTTTGTTTGTGATACATATGTAGGTGGTGCTTTTTCGTACAAGCTCTTGTTTCTGGCCGAACCGGGGGCAGAGCTCGGATTCTTTGGGTGGTATGGTACTGTGCTCAAAGGATCGACGCCGAGTCCCGACCATGCCGGGATAAAATATACCCGCGTACCAAGCCCGCTGGTGATGTTCGGAGGTAATCTGTCGGGTGGGTTATGCACCGCGAAGCCGCTCTGTATACGGGGCGGTTTTGCTTTTGGGCTCCATCAATCAAAATCTCTTTTCATGATCTTTGGTATTACCCTATTCTCCGGGCTCGCCTCCTGATTCTATGGGTGCCGGGATCGGCGGGGTTTCGGGCGTTTCCGGGGTTACGGGTGTTGCCGCTGTGGACGGGCTCTGGGGAGCTGGGGTTACCAATGCTTGCCCCACGATGCTGTCGAGAAAACTAAAGGTATTTTGGATCGCGGTAGCGGCGTTTTGTCGCACTTCGTTTGCCGCCAAAATCAAACTGATCGCGGTGCCGGTCTCCCCGATTGCCTCGCTTGAGGTGACAAATCTCTGGATCGTATTGTATTCGTTTTGAAGTTTGCCGTCTTCCGCAAGAAGTTTTTGCGTCGCCCCGGACTCGGCGGCCGTCGTTGCCCGTATGCTCGTGAAGAGCGTATCGCGATAGTTGTGGAGGGTCGCGATATCGGCTTGACGAGTCGTGCTGGCCGCGGCAAAGAATCCAAGCGCCGCGTCAATCTCGTCAATTGCCTGCCCGACAAGGCGTCGTGTGCTTGCCACAGCGGTGCGGGCGCCGGAGAGATCATTGAGCGCGTCGGTTTTCATGTCTCCGGTGGGCGAGGCGTATGGCGATGCTTTTACTTCGGCGGCAATGGGCTCAATAGCGTTCATGCTTTGCGTGATGCGTCCGTCAATGGCCGCAATATCACCCTGGGTAACGGCATTGAATGATGATTGCTTGGTGGTAACAATCCGGCTTTCGGCAGCGGCAAGCACCTGTTTTTTGGCAAGCAGGTCAGATGTTTTTTCTTTCAGTTCTTTTTCGCGCGCGGCAGAGAGCGTTGAGGTTGCCGCAATCTCTGCGCGAAGCGCCAGCACCGACGCATCAATGGCCTGGGTGGCTCCGTAGGCAAGGAAAATACCGGCCTCAGTGCGGGAGCGCAGAGCATCCTGCGACGGGCCGATCTCTTTGTAGCTATACAGCTGGTCCCCATAATTTGCCTGCCCAGGCGAGCCCTTGCCAAATATGCCTCCTGCCGAGCTGATGGTACGCTGCAAGAGCGCCGTCATAATGGCGCCGATTGCCTCGTCAAAATCCTTTGCGCTAATGCCAAAATCAATGCCGGTCTTATTCGCGTCTTTGATGGTCTGCTCGATAATCGTGCCCGGGGTCTGCTCCTCGTAGGTGTTGAGACAGCTCTCGCTTCCAAATTCGGTCTGATTGGTGGTAACATCTGAGGAGAGCTTGCTGCCTGATCGGGAATAACTTTTACCAAGATTCGGGTCATTTCCAAAAGTTTTTCTGGAGTCCGTTGGTATGCATGTGCTTGATATTTTTTTGGGTATGGTAATGCCAAGGACGCTGCTCTTTTGGTACTTGAGCCCAAACTCTTCTTTCCGCCGCGATTCCATCGCAAGTTTGTAGTCAAACCCGATGAGAAAGGCGCCGGCCGTGTTGTTCTGGATATCCACGTTGGTTTTCAAAAACGTCTCCCAGCCGCCGTTTTGGAAGTTGTCGTAAAAACTCTGCACGTTTTTTACGGCCGCGGTCAGGGTGCATCGGGCCCTCTGGCGAAACCCGCCCGCAGGCCCGCGCAAATTAAGCCGCAGATACGTCCCGATGTCCCCGCAAAAATCAATGTATTTGAACTGGTCCAAAATCTGCCCGGCCTCATTATCAAGTTCATTGGTAAGGGTCTGCTCAAAATTGCCCACAAACCCGACGTTATTTCCCCCGTTTGCCGAAACCCAATTCACCACCTGCTGGGTAAGCGAGGTAAGCACAGCCCGCGTTGCGGCCCGCGCGAGCGGGTTGACGATGTAGCGAAGTAGCCACGTGGTTGAGCCAAAAGTTTGAGGATTAGTAAGTGTCTCGGTGCTAGTAACTGAACCAGGGAGAGTGACGGTTACACCTACATCTCCCACACCCAAGATGGCGTGCGCGGAAAAAGGCAAAGCAAATCCTATGCAAATCAGAGCGATGAGGAACGGCGCGACTAACGATTTTTTAAGATGAGCGCGAAGATTCATTCTGGTTATTTCTTTGCTAGTCCATGTTTCTCGTATTCATGATGAAATTTGAGATACAGTGTGTCAAAATTTTGATGGATCGCAATATACTGTTTTGCTGCAACCATGGCGCTCACCGTATCATTTTGGGCACCGCGCATTTTTTTGACCACCGTTTCTTCGGCGACAGCGAGATTAAGATATTCAAGATGGAGCGAGGCCAACGATGGCGGAACCGAAAGTTTTTTTAATTGCCCGATGGCGCGATCGTATGCTGAAATATATTTATCAAGCTGATTAAGTTTCGCATAATCTTGGGCCTCCAGCGCCTCTTTAAGGATCTCCAGCTCGTCTTTGGTAAACGCACCAAAACCTATCTTCACAATGCGTTCTAATTCAAGCTTATATTTTTTTATCGCGTCGCTTGTATCTTGCTTGCTAATCATTATATCTTTTTCATTTACGAACGTAGTGGCGTCATCAGGGACCGAACTTATAAAGTTATCAACAACATCCTGCCCTGCGGTTTGCGGGTCAAACGGAACATCAGGATGCGCGATGCGCTGGACAATAATCTGTTTGCCCACTTCTTCGGCAAGGCGCTTGGTAAGATTTTGATCCTGTACAGAATTGTTTTGTATAGTTTCCGGCGTTGAAGTTGCCATCAAGTCATTGGGCTCACGAGGATTTTTAGATGTGTTGGGTTTTGTGGGATCGCGTCCCAACTTCACCTCCTCTCCGTCCGGGGTCCCGTCTCCGTCGGTATCGGGATTGTGCGGATCGGTGTGATACAACGTCTCTTCCCAATCCCGCAATCCATCGCCGTCGCTATCCTGCTGAAGTTTTTTCAACTGCTCAGTGCGCATGGTATTACCAACAACCGCAAAGCTGCCGTGAGCCGCGCTCTGTTGTTTTGTGTTGCGGTTCCAGAGGAGCAGACCGCCACCAACAGATGCGAAAATAACCAACACAAACACCGCTTTCAGGTGAGAGCGAAAATACTTGTACGCTTTCGTCATAGTTCCCTTTATCATAGTGCATTTTTAGCGTCTTGGCGATGAAAGTATCTGTGGATAACTTGACTTTGTGGTATACTGGAAAATATGAAACAATATGTCCTTATCGTTGTACTTATTGTAGGGATCACGCTTTTGGTCTTGCCACAGAAGGCGCACGCGCAGCTCGGATTTGGTGGATACAATATTCTCTCTATCCCCTGTTTCCTATATGCGTCTCCTGTCTATGCTTTTCTAACCTATCAAGTTCCTGTTGGTGCTAGTCCGCCCAACCTCATGATTTTCAACCCTTTAGTGGTCTCCGCGACAATTTGGTTTAGTTATTATGATCCAATTATTCCTACAGTGCCCCTGCTTGGCACCTATATTCCTCTTCCAGAGGGTTGTATTGTTAGTACTGTATTTGTAGGATCTGGATTTCATGTTTTAATGGTGGGTTCGGGACTTCCCTAAAAACCTTTATTATGAACCCCAATCCCCTTGCTATCGTGATCATCATTGCTATCGGCGCGCTCGTATTCGGCGGGATTGTTCTTTTTGGGTTGCACGGCCGGGCCCCGGCAATAGCGCCATCTTCACCCGGTATCACCGGTACGGTCTCGCGCATTCCGGATATTCTCAACTTGCCCGGCTTTGGGAACAGGCCGACCAATCCAGGCGCCAACAGAAGTCCCAGCACGCCAGCGTCTCAAGGCACGCCTGGTCCGGACGTCGTGGTTGAAACGCATACGCTCCCACCGCCGATTCTTCCTCTGCCTCCAAGCCAATCGCTCGTGCCGGGCGCGAGAAATCAGGTATTGCCGACTCCCCGGCCCCAAACTCCTTTGTCTGGCCAAACGCCCCAGTCGCGGCCATTGTCGAATGCAAGCAAACCCCTGCCCCGCGCAACATCTTCAGTCCCCATTCTCGTGCCAAAACAGCCGACACCATCGCAGGCGGCCGCAATCGCTGCCTTTTCCGTTTTTGATGTCTCCCCCCAACTGCGCGATTTTCGAGCGCAAATGGTGCAAGAGGGCGTGATCAAGGATACCGAGTTCATCAAAATAAACAACAACCGCGATATGGAGCAATTTCTTCTCAAGCTGGTGGAATGGAAAGGAAAACAGGCAAGCTCCACGCCGGCGCAGATGCAGGACTCGCGTGATCGCATCACCAAAGCGTACGATCAGATTCGGTCAGCAAAAAAATGATTCTAAACAAACTTTGGACGATCGTCAGGAGATTGTTTAGAATGGAAAATCTTGGTCGTGCAGGTGCATATCGTGGACGAGCTTTGCCCACTCCTCAAGAGAGAGTTCCTGCGCCCGCACCGATGCCGGATGTCCGATAGAAATGAGAGCTTGTCCTGTATCTTTTTTTGTTGCAAACTGCTCCAAATTATTGACAAGCATTTTGCGGCGAGAGGAAAATCCTTGTCTGATAACGCGGAAAAAATCTTTTGAAGCAATGTGACGGCGCGCGAAAAATGCATCTGAAATATCACGGATCTTGATGATTGCCGAATCAACTTTGGGCCGCGGAGCAAAGCATGATGCCGGTACCTCTGCCACAATCTCGGGTGTGCCATACGCGTGCACCGAAAGTGCCAGTATATTCATGTCCGGGCACTGTGCCACTATCCGCTCCGCCACCTCTTTTTGGATCGTAAGCGCCATGACTTCAGGTTTTTTCTTGGTCTCGAGCAGGATGCGAATAAGCCGCGAGGTAAGGTAATACGGGATATTGGCCACTACTTTGTATCTATCGGGCATAACGGAGAAATCAAAACGCAGAACATCTCCCGTGACGATATCGACGTTTGCGATTTTTTCGCGCGTGAGCGCAACGGACAACACAGCGCTCAACGCGCGATCTTTTTCAACGGCAATGACCCTTTTGGCCTGGGTAGCTAAAAATCTGGTAAGCACGCCGGTTCCGGGACCGATCTCAAGTACCGTATCGTCGGTCGTAAGTTCTGCAGCCCGCGCCATCTCCGGAAGCACCCACGCGCATGTGAGAAAATGCTGGCCAAGCAGTTTGTTTGGATGAAGTGTTGTCACCTATCATAAAGAATAGCAATCACTTTTTTGCTTTGGTTAAACTTCGTTTAAAAGCGCAAAAAAGCAATTACTATTCTTTTACTCAATGAAAATTGCGTCATCGTGCTCGTTGCGGATCTCGATCAGATGTTCGGGAATTTCGCGCAAGAAACGGGATGGGATGTTGGCCTGGATGGAGCCGAAGTGCATGCGCCGGAGCGCGCAGGAGAGAAAGACCTTTTCTTTGGCGCGCGTCAGGCCCACATAGCAGAGGCGGCGTTCCTCTTCAAGTTCGCTGGGGCTGAATAATGCTCGGCTGTGGGGGAATATGCCCTCCTCAAGCCCCACGAGAAACACAACAGCAAATTCCAGTCCTTTTGCGGCGTGCAGGGTCATGAGATTGATCGCGTCCTGTGGCGCATTGGTCTCGTCTTGTTCCGCCATGAGAGCTGCATCCTCAAGTAGTTTTTCAAGCCCGGTTGGCGGGTTAAGGTCATCGTATCTCTTGGCAACGCTTACCAGTTCCTGAATATTTTGCCAGCGTTCCTCTGCCTGGGGCTGCGTTTCTTCAAGGTATTCCCGGTACTTGATGGTGGAGACGAGATGTTTTATACATTCGGATCCGATTTGGTGATGGATAACATCGCGAAGATCTGCGAGCAGCGCGTCAAAAGCATTCAGTGCTTCAGTTTTTGTTCTGCCGGGGGGTTTCAGTGTTTGATTGCGGTAAAACTCCAGAGATTTTTTCCCGATTCCGCGGGGCGGCACGTTGATGATGCGCTTGAGCGACATGATGTCTTTCTCATTCAAGAGTAGTCGGATATATGCCAATATGTCTTTTATTTCTTTGCGCTGGTAAAACCGCACGCCGCCCACGATTTTATAGGGAATGTTGTTCTCAAGCAGCATCTCTTCAAAGACGCGGGATTGCGCGTTTGTCCGATAAAGCACCACCATGTCTTTGAGCGCATATCCGCGGGTGCGCTGCTCCATCATGGTTTCGAGCAGATATTCGGCCTCGGTGCGTTCGTTCTCGGTGATGGAAAGCATGATCTGCTCGCCTCCGCTCTGCTCAGTCCAGAGTTGTTTTTCGCGTTGATTTTTGTTGCGGCCGATAACGGCGCTGGCCGCATTGAGAATGATCTGGGTTGACCGATAATTCTGGTCAAGGATGATTACTTTTGCATCGGGCCAGTCCTGTTCAAAATTGAGAATATTGCGAAAGTCCGCGCCCCGAAATGCATAAATTGCCTGGGCATCATCTCCCACCACCGCGATGTTCCGACTTTTTTCGGCAAGCGCTTTGATCAGCAGATATTGTACGCGGTTCGTATCCTGCCACTCGTCCACGTGGATGTATTGGAAACGATCCTGATATGATGCCAGCACATCCGGATGATTTTCAAACAACAGCACGACATTGCCGAGCAGATCGTCAAAATCCATGGCATTGCACTGGCGGAGCCGGTGCTGGTATTCGGCATAGATTTTCTCGATGGTTTGCGGAAATAGGTTGGTCAGGTCATTGGTTTCGGCGTAATGCGCGGGTGTCATGAGCTCATTTTTAAGCCGCGAGATTTCGGCGCTGATTGCGCCGGGAGAAAACTGCTTTGGATTGATCTCGAAATCGCGCATGATTTCTTTAATCAGTCCGGATGCGTCGTCATCGTCGAAAATGGTAAAGCGCGGGAAATAGCCGAGTTTTTGGGCGTGGACCTGAAGGATACGCACACACAAACTGTGAAAGGTGCCCATAAATGGAAGCTGGAAGCTTGAAGATGGAAACAGAAGTGTGGCAACCCTTTCCCTCATCTCGCCTGCGGCCTT
The DNA here is from genome assembly GCA_016196115.1 of Candidatus Sungiibacteriota bacterium. Taxonomy (GTDB): domain Bacteria; phylum Patescibacteriota; class Minisyncoccia; order Sungbacterales; family HO2-52-23; genus JACQRW01. Next base: position 28,255 of record JACPYI010000022.1, on the reverse strand, counting down.
GTTGGTGAATGTGACGGCAAGAATGTGCTCGCTTGGAACGCCGGTCGAAATCAAGTGCGCGATCCGATGCGTGATTGTTCTGGTTTTGCCCGAGCCGGGCCCTGCCAGAATAAGCACGGGTCCGTTTACGGCGAGCACCGCTTCTTGCTGTTTTTCGTTGAGTCCGTGGAGAAGATCTATCATGCTTCAGAGTAACAGAAAGAGATGTCCCTAGGCAAAAATTGCGGTTTTTGCGCTGTGAATAATGTGTGCACAACAAACGTTGACGCTGGGCTTGGCATGGGGTAGTATAGAGAGAAGCGATACGCGCTTTTTGTTTTTATGGCGAAAAACGGCTTACCTAAAAGAATGAGCATACAGCGAACGCGGTGTATCAAGCAACAGCTTGTAGCGGCTTCATATATAGTTGTAATCGGCGCGCTTATTATTCCAGCCCATGCACGGGCCGGTTTTTTTTCAAATTTGGCAAAGTTTTTCTTGCCGGACAGCGCAGTTGCGGTCTCCGACTCGAGTCGGAGCGCCGCAACCATCTCGCTCCCGCTCTTGGGAAGTCGCCAAGTCAGCCAGCAGCCCGATGAGGTTGGCAGTGACGGCAAGAAAACCGATCCGGACCCATCCCCGCTTGCCGTGGTCCAGGACAGCGCCCTCGTAGGGTCGCTCAATCCTCTTGGCATCATGTCGGAAAACGGCCAGGACAAAATTATCCCGTATGTGGTGCAGTCCGGAGATACGGGCAGGGGTATTGCCAACAAGTTTGGCATTTCATTGAACACCCTGCTCTGGGCAAACGATTTGAAGAGTGTGTCCGAGATCGGAGTCGGCGACACCCTGGTTGTTCTGCCGGTTTCCGGAATCCAATATGAGGTGAGAAAAGGCGATACGTTCGACTCGATCGTGAAAAAATTCAAGCCTAAAGACATGACTGACGAGCAAGACATCTTAAGTTTTAAGGCAGACATCTCAAGTTTTAATGATCTTGCAATTAATGAAGCGCTTGAGCCGGGAAGCACCATTCTGATTCCCGACGGGGAGCTTACGGTACAAGTTCCTTCAAAGCCGCCGCGTCCCGGTTCTTCCGGGGGTGGAGGCGGTTCGCGCTTTGCAAACCTTCCCGAGTATCGCGGGTATTATCTGCGTCCGATTATCGGCGGCAGACATTCGCGCGGGATTCACGGCTATAACGGAATTGACCTTGCCAACTCGTGCGGCCTGCCCGTGCTCGCGTCCGCCGACGGTATCGTGATCATCGCCCGCACGTCCGGCTGGAACGGCGGATATGGAAAATACGTCGTAATCAGCCACGGAAACGGAACCCAAACCCTGTACGCGCATCTGAGCGCCGTGCTCGCCGCAGCCGGTCAGCGCATAGACCAGGCCACCCAGATCGGCGCCATCGGCTCCACCGGCAATTCCACCGGCTGCCACGTGCATTTTGAAATCCGCGGGGCGAGGAATTTGTTTTGATGGTCGTTTCCAAAAATCACATCATAAAGATAAAAACAGAGACGGGAGACCGTCTCTTATCATTTGCTTGTTCGGGAAAAACCATAAACCTATAAACCAGCCTGACTTTTTTTGTCTTGCCCCGGAAGCGCCTGTTCGCGGGAAATTTGACGTATCTCGCGCTGGATTCTTTCTGCGTTGGCGGGATTACCCCGAGCTTTCTCGAGTAGTGCCTGCGTACGAAGAATGCGTATTATTGTTTCGGGACCGAGGGAGGAGCGAAGCTCCAGCGCACGCGCGACGTCTCGCTCCGCCAGCCTATATTCTCCGCGGGATATTTCTATGTCTGCGGCTAAACGATACATGAGGGCTTTGTTGTTTGGCGTAGCATCCGGTCGCGCAAGAACGATATTCATACATGCGGTTGCCTGCTCGTAATATTTTTTGCGTGTAAGGCCGTGTGCGATAAAATCGACCTTATTTGTGCTTAACTGATCATAGCCATAGTCGCGAATAAGTTTTTTGGTGAGCAAAAATGAGCGCTCAAAAAAATATTTTGCCACCGGGAGTAATATGATTTTAAGCGGAAATCCATAATTGCGCGCGCGAGCGTGAGCATCGCCGCCCGCCGCAAAAAATGTGCTTGAGGTGGTGCTGAGCGCATCTGCGTGTCTGCCCAATAAAAGAAGATAATGCCTCCTCGTGCGTTCTAGGGCAAGTACTCCACGTGGACCCCATAATTGTCCCAACCAAGTCAGCTCATAAATCGCCTGATCTAATCCCTGCACGGCTCGTTCGTATCGTTCCCGCTCCGCAGCGGCGATCTGTTCACTCATTTCCGGTTCTCCTTCTATAGTTAAGTCAAAGTGCTTTCTTTCCTCTCTACGCTTTCTTGCGGTGATTGTCAAAGCGTACTCCGATCTATACGTCTCTATAAATTTGTTTGGCGATATACGTTACTTTGTGTCTCCACCCCATATTGCCCGTATCGATTTCGGCAAAGGGCAAGGGGGATAACTTTTTTAATTCCCATGTGCCGCCGTTGTGGTCACTCCATCGGTAGTGATGCGGGATGCGGCGGAGCATCTCACGAATTTTAACTACCGCAGCTCTCTGTCGGGCAGGACCCTTCCACGACGAAGATGCATTTCTAAAAAATAAATCATGTTTTTGGTTTGATGCAAGAATGCGCCCGACCATGATGTCCGGATCGCATGTTACGCGTACAAAAAGCGCAGATGTGCGGATTTCTCGCGCAGTATGTCGAAGCACCGCTTGCTTTCCTCTATCTACGAAGTCGGAATCCGGGATGACGTTTCCGCCGCGCAAGATAATCACCCGCGCCGCGTCTTCGGCGATTACGGCCACATGATCATATGAGAGATGCGCCTTTCGCAGTTGAATGCGTATCCGGTCGTATTCGATGATTGTTGCTCCGAGCATGGGTGCGAGTTCCCGCGCTACAAAACTTTTCCCGGAGCCGACTAATCCGATCATGGCAACCACAACCGGTTTGGCGGTTTTGCGTTTCGTGATTTTCAGATGCGCTATGAACGCATCTCTGACGTGTTGTTCTGATTTAGTAAAACGTTGCCTTGTTTGTTTCATTGCTTTAGAAAATGATCACTCCATGCGCTATACTTCCGCCCGTGGTCTATATTGCAGGGCTTCGGTCAGATGCGATGCCTCGATATCCGGGGAGCCGGCAAGGTCGGCGATGGTGCGGCTTACTTTGAGGACGCGGTGGTAGGCGCGGGCCGAGAGTTGGTAACGTTCGTGGGCCAGGCGGAGGATGGGCTTCAGGGCATCTTTGATGCGGATGAATTGTTTGATCTCGCGCAGACCCATTTCGGCGTTGGTGGTAATGGGGAGATCTTGAAACCGGTCTGCCTGAAGCGTCCGGGCCGCGGCAATGCGCGCGCGTATCTTTTCGGACGGTTCTCCTTCGGCGCCTTCCAGTTTTTCGTACTCCACGGCGGGCGTATCAATGTGGATGTCAATGCGATCAAGCATGGGGCCGGAGATTTTCTTTTTGTAACGGATAACTGAGCCGGGCGAGCATGCGCAGTCCTTGATTGGGTTGCCAAAGTTGCCGCACGGGCACGGGTTCATGGCCGCAATAAGCATGAATTGCGCCGGGAACACGTGCGTGCCCTGCGAACGCGCAACCGTAATGGCGCGTTCCTCAAGGGGCTGGCGGAGCGACTCGATCACGCGGCGGTCAAACTCGGGGAATTCGTCGAGAAATAAAACGCCGCGGTGCGCAAGCGTGGCCTCGCCGGGCCGCGGGTGCGTACCCCCGCCGATGACCGCGGTGTATGATGCGGTATGGTGCGGGTTGCGAAATGGGCGTTCGCGGATAAACGGCGTGTTGTCGGATAATTTGCCGCTGATACTGTAGATTTTGGTAACTTCAAGGCACTCTTCAAACGAGAGTGGCGGCAGGATCGAGGGTAACGCCTGCGCAAGCAATGTTTTGCCCCCGCCCGGCGGGCCTACCATAAGTGCGTTATGATTCCCGGCTGCCGCAACCTCAAGACCGCGCTTTGCTTTTTCCTGTCCTTTGATGTGACGATAGTCCGCCGCCATATCCGGAAGTTTTTCTTGCGTGTGCGCATGCGCCGGGAACACTTCAAGCGTTTTTCTGCCGGTCAGGAATTCAACGGTCTCCTGTAAACTCGTTACCTCGTAAATGGTGATGCCAGCCACGAGCGATGCCTCGGCTCCGTTGCCCTTGGGCAGTATGATGCGCCCAAATCCTGCATCGCGGCTTGCCAGGGTTGAGGCAAGAATGCCCGAGACCTTGCGAATTCCGCCGTCAAGTCCCAGCTCCCCAAGAAAAACCGTGTGGCGCGGATCAAACGCGATCTGTCCTGATGCGAGCAGAAAACCAAGCGCAATCGGCAAATCAAACGCCGGCCCCTCCTTTTTGATGTCGGCCGGCGCAAGATTGACAATGACGCGCTGTGATTTTTTGTGCGGGGCAAGCGCTCCAAGATTCTGAATCGCCGCGGTAATACGCTCGCGCGATTCCTGTACTTCTTTGTCAGCGAGGCCGACAATCGTAAAAATATGCAGCCCCGGAGTGATGTCCAGCTCGACCGAGATGATCCTTGCATCAAGCCCGACAACCTGTGCGGAGTGTATAGTAACGGCCATGCAATCCTATTTTTTGTTCTTCTGCAGGTCCTGCAGTTGTTTGAGGAGTCGGGTGAGTTGATCCTGGAGTGCTTGTGTGCCGGCAGAAAGAGGCGCTTTGGGCGCAGGACTGCTCTTCTTTGCCTGTCCGCCGAATACTTGGATAAGTTTTGCGCGCGTTGCAGGTCCTACGGTTCCGGTCTGCGCAATGCCATACTTTTTCTGGAAATTCTTTACTGCGCGGGTTGTTGCGGGACCAAATGTCCCGTTCACGATGCCATTGGGGTACAAAGTTTTATCCTGGCGTAAGAGTGTCTGGAGTTGGCGTACCTCATCTCCGCGCATGCCCGGCAAGAGATTTTTGAAAAACACGGGTTGAGCAAGAGTGGCGACCGACGAAGATGGTGTGGGCGAAGGTACGGGCACTCCGGCGCTTTTGGAGGAGGCGGTAACTCCGGAGGGAGTTGGTGCGGGCGCAGGAGCTGGCGGCGGCGGAGATCCGGACCCTGCTGAAGAGACAATAAGAGTTCCGCCTCCTCCGGTGTTGGGAGCCGTAGAACTGGTATCGGAACAGCTTCCGCTTGGTGTTAAGGTGAATGCTTGTGCCGGGAGCGTTGAGGCAACCGTGAGCGTTACGCTCGATTTGTCTGATGCACAGGTCACGGCCACGGCCGGGTTCGGGTTTAATGCTTTTTTGTCTGCAGAAGTTACGGTCACACTTTCTCCGGTTGACATACTGAAGATAAGGGAACCTGCTTGAACATCAAGCTGTTCAAACGTGCTTCCAGCCACAAGAGTATATGAAGTGCCATCGCTTGGCAGTGTCAGCGTGGTGTCATCAGACACTGTTACCGCTGCGGCAGAAGCTACCCACGGGGTCAAGGCAAAAATTGCAACAACAATCGCGCTGAATTTTTTGATTATTGGTGATATGCGCATGAGTAGTACAACTTGATGCTATCCACGTTTGGAACAATGCTGAACGTAACTGCGCTGGTGGAGATTGAGGTTACCGAAGAACTTGCGGTATTGGCGCCGGTGTTTACGTTGCAATAGGGAGTAGCTCGAAAGGCCTTTGCAAACGTCAGTGTGCACGCGCCTCCACCGCTCGTGCCGTTCGTAACTGTACCACCGCCGTCACTTCCTACGACTGATGGGCTTGTGCCGCATGAAGACAGGGCCGGAGCGGGCCCGCTCGTAAATCTATGCCCGTCGTTATCAATGCCGAATACCGCGGCCCGGCTTGATGTCGCGACCACGAATGCGTCGGTATTTAAGGCGTCTAAATTCGATTGTATGGAGAAACCTGCGTACGGAGTTGTGGTCCCCACGCCGATTTTCCCATTTCCGTTCACCCCATTGACGGAAAGCGCCGGCGTAGAACTCCCGTTATTTGATACGACGAATGAGTACGTCTCCGTTCCTTGTTCTATTGCCGACAATCCCCATGGACTGGTGGTCCCGACTCCCACGCTGCCGCTCGTGGTGCCAAAGTATGCTGAGCCGGTGGAACCAATCTGTGTGGTAGAAGCATTACCCAAGGTAGTGAGTCCGGTAACATTCAGGGTAGAGGTTGCGGTTACTGCCGCGCCCAAGTATAGGGTGCCGCTTATATAACTATTGCCGTGCACCGAAAAGAGTTGCGATGGGGTGGTGGTCCCGACTCCCACGTTACCGCTCGTGGTGCCAAAGTATGCTGAGCCGGTGGAACCAATCTGTGTGGTAGAAGCATTACCCAGCGTCGTGAGTCCGGTAACATTCAGGGTAGAGGTTGCGGTTACTGCCGCGCCCAAGTATAGGGTGCCGCTTATATAACTATTGCCGTGCACCGAAAAGAGTTGCGATGGGGTGGTGGTCCCGACTCCCACGCTGCCGCTCGTCTGCTGTACTACAAACTGGTTGGTGCCAACGGTAAGGCCTCCGGTGGAGAGCGTTGAAGTTGCGGTGGTAGAGGTAGCGTTTAACCATGTGAACGTAAGAGGCCCAGTGAATACTCCCGCACCAGTCACGCCCAACGGAGTTCCAGGAGTGGTCGTACCGATGCCCAAATTGCCGGTATGGGTCGTGACGCCAGTTACCCCGAGCGTTCCGGCAACAGTTGCATTGCCGAGAAGCGCCTGTATCTGCCCGGAGCGGCCGATGTTGATCGTAGTGGCGGTTGTTGTGCCGATGTTGAGCACGCCCGTTGATGCCGCATCAAGACTATAGGCGGCCGGAACCGTAACATTGGCTCCGGACACAACGCCTCCTGTTGCGGTAACCGCACCGGTAAGCGTGGATGCCCCGGTAACGCTTAATGTGCCGCCCGTGCTAATGTTGGTGCCGATGGTGCTCGCCGCGTACACCGGAACGACCACGAATGCCACAAGCGCGACATTGATTGCAATATCAGACCATCGCTGATGTAAAGATCTCTTCATGAGGGAAGATTCTTGTGCAGAAATTTATTTTGTTGTGCAGATTTTGCACTAACACAACAACTCCCTGCCGGAGAACCGATTAGGAGAAACTTATGATTTTACTTCAGTGTATCGTGAAGCGGATACTCCTGTAAAGCGAAAGTTATCCACAGGAGCTACAGGGGCTCGTGAGCAATGTCATATTCGGCAGCCGGGTTTGCAAGGAGGCGTTCGAGCGGAATGGGATTGTGGCATCTCTTACAGGTACCGTACGCGCCGTGCTCAATGCGCTCAAGCGCGTGCGTGATAGTAAGCAGCTGCGATGCCAAGCTGGATTTGGCGCCAATACGCTCCTCATACTCTTCCACCTCGTCTTCCTCGTTATCCCGATCCGCATGCGAGCCGCTTTCCTCTTCCTCGAATTTCGGATATGAGGCATCCCATTGTCCCGGCGCGCTAGCGCTCGGAGTCGCGATTGCCTTTAATTCCGCCAAGATGCGGTCATGCTCTCTCTGAAGTTGTACCCGTAGTTGTCCCAACGTGGATATGTCCATATAATCACTCTACCCGATGTGTATATCTCCGTCAAAATGTCACTGCGTTCCATAGAGCGTTTTGATGATGCGCTCCATGGATGTTTTGCTGGTGGTGAATATGACCAGGCGGTTGGCTTGGAAGATGAGATAGCCGATGCCCAGGTCTTTTTGGGTTGATAGTTTCATATAGCGCCAGTCGGTGTTTGAAAAGGTGCGATCCTCAAAAAGGGAGGGATCCGGCGGTTTGGTCTGCTCTTGAAAGAAAAACGGCGCGAAATCCGAGATGAGTGATTGTTCCCATGCAAAAATATCGCTCAGGGTGCGGGCCGGGTCCCGAGTTTTGGTCGCGAAGCCGATGCGAGGGCCGTCGGATCCGTAATAGACGAAAAACATGAACGCGGGATCGAGATGCTGCAGAAAATTCTGCGGGGCTGTAATGTGCCACAGATTAAAGAACTCCACGATGCTTGCGTAATGCTCGCTTTGTCCTTCCCTGCCCGCGCGGGCAGGTTGCAGCTTGATCAGGATGCGCTTGACCGTGCCAGTCTGTTCCGGCTCTTGGAGAGTATCGGTTACGAGCTTGAGAAAAACCGAACGGTCATTGTCGGGAATCGTGATAGTGCGCGAGGCATCCGTGCTGAAAAGCGGCTGCGGGGGAGGTACGGGCACAGGTGTGGGCTGCGGGGTGCCGGGCGGGACAGGAACCGCTGGTGATCCCGGAGTTGTACCTGGCGACGTAACGGAAGGGTTGGCGGTCGGCAGGAAATACCGGACTCCTCCTCCGATAAAACCGACAATGAGCAAGACGCCGATTATGATTACGACTGGACCCATCCTGGGCCGTCTCGGCGGCATTGCCGGAATCCGGTGCTCGCTCGGCATGGCTGACTGAGTCTCTTTGGTGATCATCTGCGAGATCGTTGGCCTGCTGGTTTTGAGAAGTTCATCAATATCCGAACTCATGGTCCGGATAGCCGGGTGCGTCGACGTCTTATCGGTTTTATGTTCTTCGTCTGTCATAATTTCGCGGACCGCGTCCCCGGTGGCCATTGTTGCGCGGCATATCGCCGCCTGACCGGCCAGGTTGGCGCTGGCGGGCGGTGGCGATGTCCGTGTCGGAGTATCGCCCGGGCACATCCTTCAAAGAAAGATTAATGCGTCCCTGATCGTCGATGTTCTTGACGATCGCCTGCGTGGTGTCGCCCATGTTGAGAATGTCCGTTACGCGCTCGACGTGCCACGGGGCAAGCTCCGAGATATGGATCAAACCTTCCTGCCGGGGACCGATCTCGACAAACGCGCCGAAATCAAGCAAGCGGGTCACCTGCCCTTCCACCAGCTCGCCTGGTTTCAGCTCGCGGGTGATTTGCTTGATCATGGCGAGCGCTTCGGCCATGCCCGCCTCTTTCTCGGAGGTGACAAACACGGTTCCATCCTCTTCGATGTCGATCTGCACGCCGGTTTTGGCGATGATCTCGTTGATGATCTTGCCGCCGGGTCCGATGAGCGCGCCGATCTTTTCCGGGTTGATCTTGAGCGTGATAATGCGCGGCGCCCACTCGGACAAATTCTCGCGCGGCTGCGAGATGACCGATTCCATCATGTCCAATATCTGCATTCGTGTCCGATGGGCATGGCTCAATGCATCGCGCAAAATCTCGATCGTGATGCCCTCGATCTTCACGTCCATCTGCACGGCCGTAATCCCGTCGCGCGTGCCCGCCACTTTGAAATCCATGTCGCCGAAACGATCCTCCGGCCCTTGGATATCGGTGAGCACTTTGTACTCTCCAGTCATCGAGTTCATCATAAGTCCCATGGCCGCACCCGCCGCGTGTTTTTTAATTGGCACTCCGGCATCCATGAGCGCGAGCGATGAGCCGCACACCGATGCCATAGATGAGGAGCCGTTTGACGAAAGCACCTCGGACACGATGCGGATGGTATAGGGGAATTCATCGGCAGAAGGGATCAATGGCGCCAATGCCCGCCCCGCAAGCGCGCCGTGCCCGATTTCGCGCCGTCCGGGACCTCGCATGGGCTTGACCTCGCCGGTTGAGAAGGGCGGAAAATTGTAATGGTGCAAGAATCGCTTTTTAGTACGGATCTCCATGCCCTCCACAATCTGCTGGTCGCCGGGCGCGCCAAGCGTCAATAAGGAAAGCACATGCGTCTCGCCGCGCATGAACAGTCCGGAGCCGTGCGTGCGGGGCAAAAGTCCTGCGGAGGCGTTGAGCGACCGCAGCTCTTCGGGGGTGCGTCCGTCCGGGCGCTCGTTTTTCTTGATGATGCGCTCGTGCACGATGTCGTTCACCTTTTCTTCCATGAGGAACTCCGCAGTTCCCTTCACAAACGAATCAGACAATGCTTCTTGCGCCCTCGCAAGCCATGCCTTCCGCACCGAATCGGTTGATTCATGTGCCGCATGCTCGCCTCGCTGAAGCTCCGGCGTAGCGGGGCGGTTTTTTTGGTACACCGCGTTCTCAACAGCCGCGCTAAACTCTTTTTCAAAAAGCTCAATCATCTCCGGCGACGGCGTGGAGAGCGGCACGATCGCTTTTTCTTTTTTGTGTTCACGGCAAATCTCTTTCTGAAATGCGGTCAATTCCTGAATGGACCGATAGCCAAACCCAATTGCTTCGGCAAACCGGTCTTCTGATACTTCAGACGCGCCCGCTTCAAGCATATTGATGCGATCCGCCGTGCCGGAAAAGATAACGTCGAGCGTCGCTTTTTGGCGCTCTTGATACGTTGGGTTGAGCACCATTTTGCCGTCTATGATGCCTACGCGCGCGCCTGCCGTGGGGCCGTCCCACGGAATGTTGGAAAGCGAGAGCGCGAGCGATGCGGCAAAGAGCGCCAGCACATCCGGATCGTGCTCATCGTCTATGGAGAGCACGGTTACCACGATCTGCACCTCGTTCCGCATACGCATGTCAAACCGCGGCCGGATTGAGCGGTCGATCAACCGCGAGGTCAAAATCGCCTCCTCCGACGGCCGGGTCTCGCGCTTCACAAACCGCGAGCCGAGTATTTTTCCCGCCGCGTAAAACTTCTCCTCATAGTCCACCATGAGCGGAAACCAATCCCCTCCCTCCCGCTGATGCGGATTCATCACCGCAGTCGCCAGGATAAGCGTATCCCCCAGCCGCACCAGCGCCGACCCGTTGGCCTGCTCGGCCCAGTTGGTCAGCTCCACATGGAGCGTCTTCCCCTCGACCACCTTCGAATACTTATGTGATTCCATACGTATGTTTCAACGAGCAGCAATGCGGCAAAAAAGAGATGGTGCGATACCGTATTCATTTCTCACCGCGAATCACGGTTGATTCGTAAAGAGGAATGAATGAAGTATCGTAGTTGGTTATCTTCTTTTGCGCGCGTTATTGCCCCGTAAATTATTTTTTTAAAAATTTCTCAATACATTTTTGCTCCGCATTAGCTGCGATGAAGCCAGCTGAATTTATGCCAACAGTCTTTTCTACGCATTCTTGTACGGCTTTCTCTTGCGCGAGGCGAAGCTGTTTGTATTTAATATACTGCAGAAGTAAAAAACTGACTGCAATTATGAGAATCGCAATACTAACGACAGAATAGAATATAGTCTCCTTTTTCATTTTCTCAGGCCATCTTTTTTAGCACAAATTCCTTGATGCGGAGTGCCGTGCCCCCTGCTTTTTCGCTGTCTTCGGGCGTGAACACGACAAAGTCGTCCGGATACCGCGACTCAATGTAGAGTTGTGCACTTTTCTTATGTGCAAGTCATGATACGCCAAAAATCCTTTGAGATATTTTTCTGCGGCCTGCCGTACATGAAAGCAGGCAAGGTTTGGGGATACTGTTCCTTTTTCCCGCATCAATTCCACCAGAGTCAAATCATCATCGCCTCAGGCGAACCAATCCGCGACATACGTTGTCATTTTGGCGTTCATGATAAGACAGTCAGTGGCCGAGCCGGGAGATCTACGGCAAAAGCGCCGTCAGGCCTCTCATAAAGCACCTTTCCGTTTCTGAGTATGTCTTCAATAAAAAGGTTTCTATTTTCATTGATACTTTTTTGAAGTTCTTCGGGGGTATAAATCAAAACATCAAACGCAAATGGTGAGGGGAAAAGCGTATGCCGCAATTCGTATTTGCGCTCTCGACGAGGAACGACAGTCGTCTTTATCACAAAAAAATCCACGTCGCTATCTTCATGGGGAGTGCCCCATGCATACGAACCGAAGAGAATAATTTTTTCCGGCTGAAATTGCGCGACGATTTTGTCCACAACCTCCTTAATTTTTTGTTCAACGATGATTCGCTCCATTTCGTAAGAATAGCACAAAGCAGTCCTTGACGCAATGATTGAAATACTACTTAAATACCCTAACTGAAAGCTTCTCCGCCTCCTTGACGAAAAATCCCTGCCACACGTCTGCATCAAGTTTTTCCAGCATTTTGGGGTAATCTTTCAGTTCTTTCGCTTTCACATATTGAGCGCCAAGCTGGACCGGATCGATAACCGTATCAAATTTTATTTGGGCATTCTTGATCAGGGAATCGATGGTAAGATTCGTATTATTGACGAGGATCAAATAGAGATCGATGAAATCACGCGAACGAGGTTTTTGGTAGATGGTAAAAATTTTGTTGACCGCAATATCAATCAAACTGTCTATAAAAAGCTCGCCGATTTTCTCTTTTTGCTCTATGCGGGGAAAGGGAAAATAAGTGAATTCTGTTTTCATAATATCGGTGCCGGTATGGAGGAAAAATAAATTCCGGTTAAAACTTTGCTGATACTCTATTTTTTGGATGCCTGCCGCTTGCTGAATTTTCTTGAAGACGACCGAGATGCCTTGCGGATCGAATTCTTGTTCGGATGAGGGGTCGGGGAGTTTTCCCTACAAAAAGTGAGGAAATATGCTGATTCTGGTATCATGGATGCATGAACAAGCATACCACGGCATCAAAACAACATACACAAACTCCCAAGCTCAACCCACAATGGATTAAAGAAACACGTGATTACTTCAAGAAGTTCCTCAAAGTAACCAAATTCCCTCACCCTGTCCGGAACGGGACAAGAGGAAGCGAATTTGACTACCCTGAATGGCTCATCATGTTCATTGCAGTGCTTTCGGTGAAAGCAAAAGCGAAGAATTATCTTGCGATTCACCGTTTAGCGCTCCAGTATTGGGACATATTCACAGAAGGACTGGGTGGGCGAATCCGCAAGAAGCCGATCTCAGAACGCCAACTCCGAGATCGCTTAAAAAAAATCAGCCATTCATCTCGAAGACCTGCAGCATTCATTTTTCAGGTATTTTCTCGAACAATCTTCCATTAGGACGGTATCGGCAGACAAGATGATGGTCAAAGCGCGAGGTCCAGTCTGGCACCAGAAGCAGAAAAAAGAAGGTATCGTTCCGAGAAGATTGCGTGGATTGGATAAGGAGGCAACGTGGGGAAAATCCCGCGCAGATGGCTGGGTGTACGGACATGGGACATTCAGCATTACCCCGCATACCATACCGATTGTCGGAATATTCCAATGGATGCCAAATTCAGGAAACGAAGCAAAACGGATGGAGCGGGATATCATCGTCTATGAGGGAATCGTCAGAAAAGTGTGTATGGATTCAAAGGCTGATGATCAACATCTCTATTGGAATCTGAAGAAGAATCATCGGATCCGGCTCGTGACCGTTCCCCGCAAAGGCATGGACAAATCAGAATCACGAAAAAAGATGATCAAAGATATGCTCACCAAGAAAAACCTGAAAGATTACAAAGAACGCTCAACAACAGTGGAACCCATGCAGGGATTAGTTGCTGATATCTTCGAACTTGATCGCTGCTGGATGCGCGGAGATATCAACAACCGATGGTCTTTTGCCGCCATGGGCATTGCGGTACAGATGGCGCAGTGGACGGCATGGAAACAACAAAGGTCAACATGGGAGGTTAAATCAGCTGTGTTGGGGGTGTGAAAACTCCCCGACCCCTCGGGTAATTACGCCTACCTTGTTGCCGGCGGCAATGCCTTTATCATAATGGATATTTCGGATCCCGTTCGTCCAAGAACTGTTTCCACCACGGCCCAATCAGATTACGGGTTTTGCGTTCAAGTTGTGGGCAATTACGCCTATGTTTGTAATGGGCAAGCCAAATTGAATATTTATGACATTTCCAGCAAAGCCGCCCCGGTATTATTGAGTACGATCACAGCTCGCCCTGGCTTTTACAATCACATGAAGTTACTTGGTAAATATCTTTATGTAGCTTTTGGTAATGGTGGCGGATTAGAAATTTTTGATATATCCAATCCAAGCAATCCGATTTTCGTAGGTCAAGACTCGCCGGTGCTTGGAACGTCTAACAGTGATAAAAGAGTTTTTCTATTGAACGGCTACGCCCATGTTGTCGGGACCAGCAACACCGGCAACAATTATTTAAAGATCGTTAATGTTGCGGACCCGTCCAGTCCAACCACTCTCGGTTATTATCAGATGACTAACGGAAGCAACGCCGTTTACGTGTCGGGAAAATATGCCTATGTCATGGAGAATAATAACATCGGTCTTAGAATTTTTGATATTTCTAATCCAGCCAGCATCACCTTACTATCGACGTTTTCAATAACCGCGACGCCCGTCTCTACCTTGGGTGAAATTGTTGTGAACGGACGCTATGCGTATATCACGTATGGAAGTAATGGCTTGCAGATCGTTGATGTTTCTGACCCGACGGCTCCGGCAGCGGTGGGCGGCTACACTACAGGTCTTGTCGGTACAACCGATGTTTTTATTCAAGGCAAATACGCCTACGTTTCTGATTTTTCCGGTACCACTTATTCCATTCTTGACATTGGCGGCGCTGACATTGACTCGGCCAACATCGGCAGCGTCAAGGCCTCCGATGTCTCAATCACCAATAACCTCGATGTCGCGAACCGTCTCTTGGTGAACTCGGGTCTTAATGTAGGGCCGGTTGGTATTATGAGTGCTGGCCCCCTCACTATCTCCGCAACTACCACTTCCGGTGTATTCTGGGGTAACGTTGGTATCGGGACGACAACGCCCTGGGGCCTCCTTTCCGTAAACGCCAACGGCATCGGTGCCGGACCGCAATTCGTTGTGGGGTCATCAACGAAGACAAATTTTGTGATCACCAATGCAGGCAACGTCGGCATCGCCACCACCTCCCCATGGCGTACCCTCTCCCTCACCGGCACCCTTGCCCTGTCCTCCTCTCTCACCTCTGCCACCACAGGCAATTACCTGTGCATCAACACCTCAAACTATGAGATAACATCAGGCACCACCTGCTCTGCATCATCTGAACGCTTCAAAGACAATATCAGACCCATCACCTATGGACTGTCTGACATCCTCAAACTCAACCCCATCTCATTCACCTACAAAAAGGAAGTAGACCCCAACGATCAGTCAAAGAAACTCGGCTTTATCGCAGAACAAGTCAATCCTCTTATTCCGGAACTGATCGCCAAAGACAAGGATGGGCTGCCTGAATCTGTTGACTATGCCAAACTCGCACCGGTACTGACCAGAGCATTACAAGAAGAAGATGCCAAGATCAGCGCACTTATACTCAATCCCCAAAATACACCTCCATACTCAATGATGGCATCACGATTAAACGCATCTCATCCTCATTAGGACAGTGGAGTATTGATCAAGATGGGACGCTCAATGTCGTGAAGGTGGTGACGGATGAGATTGTTACCAAAAATCTGAAAGCCCAGCATGCAGTGTTCGGATCGAGCGAGAAGCCGGAGGGGGTAACCATGTACGATCAATATGGAAAAGCCGGATGCCTGCTTGCCGCAAACGTGGATACCGGATCAATGAAGCTCGTGGCGGGCGAGTGCAATGGCGCAACACCTCTTTCTCCCGTGCCTGTACCAGTACCGCTCCCGACCCAAACCGCAACGACTTCCCTATCTGACGCGCCAGCGCAAATCGCTTCCTCCTCTGTCCCGACACCGGACGCATCCAGTGCGGCCACGAGCACGCAGGGACCTGCCCACTAATATCCAAACGAGTTGATTTTTTTCCGGATTCGCGTATGCTGTCAAGATGAACGACACGCTGGTCATTGATCTGGAAACAAAAAAGTCGTTTGCGGAAGTCGGCGGGGAGCGCAATATCGACCAATTGGGCATTTCAGTTGCGGGCGTGTATTCGTATGATAAAGATTCTTTTGTCGCGCTCGAAGAGCACGAACTGCCGCAACTCGAAGACATGCTGCATAAAACCGGCCACGTCATCGGGTTTAACATCAACCACTTCGACATTCCCGTACTGAAGCCGTATGTCAAAAATCTTGGAGTGTTCGAAAAAATAGCCGTCACCGATCTCTATGAGGATGCGGTGAATTTTCTCGGGCATCGGGTCGGGCTCAACGCGGTTAGCGAAGCGACTCTTGGTCAGTCAAAATCCGGGCACGGGCTGGAGGCGCTCGAGTGGTTTCGGCAGGGCCGCGTGGAGGAAGTGAAAAAATATTGTCTCGACGATGTGCGCCTCACGCGCGATGTGTACGAGTATGGGAAAAAGCACGGGCATATTTTGTTTCGCTCATTTGCCGACAACAAAATCCACTCGGTGCCGGTTGAGTGGGCAAAGGGATATGCCAAGCCCAGCCGCGTGCTACTGGAAGAGGCGCTTGTCAATCGAAAACGCCTTGCTATTGAATATGTCTCCTCCGAAGACCACGACGGACTTGGCTTCAAGAAAGCTCGGCTGATAGACGTGTACGCGATCAAAGGCGACGAGGTCGAGGCATACTGCCATCTGCGCAAAAGCGTGCGCATGTTCCGCATCAGCCGCATTCTCAAGATCGAGCCGACCGGCGAATCGTACATCATGGCGCAGGACGCACAGGCGGCGTTGTTTTGATTTGCCGCTAATTTTCTCTATTCAACACTTCACTTACGATCGTGGATTAAGTGTTGAATATGTTTTTAAGCCGCGAAAAGCATACGAGGACTTGATTTTTTTATGGACTCATGGTAATGTGTTTTTACGTCTTTGAAAAAGAAAAAGGAGGAGAAAGATGTTGGAAACTCAGGAGAAAGCAAATCTTGATGTTATTATAGACGGCCAGTCCTCATATAATATGATGCGAATCTTAGGTATAGCGCAGGTACGGCTTGCGGAATTTCGCAAGGTATGCGTTGAGGGTGTGGCGACTACGCTTAAAAGGAATGCGGTATTTCATAAGGGGTGTTATGTGACGCCGACTCGAGAGGCGGCCCGTTTTGAAAAAACATACCGTGGTGCAGGGTTTCCAGTTATTGCAACGAACCCGGACAATCATGGAGATGATGACGTTGAAGTTAATCGGCAGATTCTTGCAAGGAGTCCTCATGAAATTGAAGCGGTAGTGGTGATTACTGCGGATGTGATAGATTATCTTGATAGCTTGAGATGTAAAAGAGATGAAGGAATAGAAATATTTATTGGTGCCATAACCTTGCCTGATCCGAGAGGCGGTAATCCGATGCTCTCGGTTACTTCTCTTGATGCCATAAGCCGCGAGGGGTTTCATCTTATTGATCTTGCGCTCGCGCGTGAGCGCTTACTATTGCGGCCGTGGGTTGAGCGTGAGCGCCCTATCGCACGGAAAAGAATCAGTGCGACTTTTGAGTGTTCGTGTGGAGATGCTGAGTCGGATGCGCATAGGATGGAAATTTATGAAGCGATCAGTCAATTTTTCTTGAAACACAAAATTGTCGAATTTGTGATCCAATTTGAACCAGCGCGTGTTACCATCTCAACGTTAATACCAGATTCGCGCACGATCTTTCTGCGTTTTCAACTCATGATCGCCCAAATCCTCTTTGATTATAATATCGAGAGCGGCTCTACCAAAATGGGCGATTGATTCCGTATGGTGAAGCGGGATTTGATAGAAAGTACGCGAAATGTCCGGCTTCTTCCGGACATTGCTTTTTTTGTTGAAAATTATATAAAAAGCGGATATGATTCTTGTGGTTAAGGCGGTTTTGTCCTCGTAGTTCAATGGATAGAACGCGGGCCTCCGAAGCCCGTAATGGCAGTTCGAATCTGCCCGGGGACATTTTTTGTGGTATACTGTGCGGTATGAAGAGACGCGTCATATTTTCTGCTGTTATATTATTGCTCCCGGGCGTTGTTTTTGGCGCGGAAACGTTATCGCGCAATCTGCATTTTGGGATGTATCATGATCGGGATGTCATGGCGCTGCAGGATTTTTTACGGAGCAAGGGGTACTTGTCTTTGCCCTCGACCGGCAACTATCTCTCCGGGACGATCCAGGCCGTGAAAAAATTCCAGGCGGCCCATGGTATTGCGCCGATTGGCGGATACTTTGGTCCCGAGTCGCGTCGTGTGGCAAACGAGATGATAGCGGCGCAACGGGCGGTGTCCGTACCGCAGCAGAGGATTATTCTGCCGGCTGGTGGAGCCGGGAACATACATCTGCCCTCGGAATCATCCGTAAGAGGAGGCGCAACCACATCTCCGCACAAAGGAAAAATATTTTTTGAGGGAGTGCAGTCCGGCGGCGAGGCACAGGACGAGCGCATATCTCTAGGCAATCGGACTGATACTGAAAAGATCTCGGTCACGGGATTCTCCATCACGACCGAACACGGACAAAACTATGGTATCCCGCTCGGCTTCGCGCTCCCGGGATTTACCGCAACGCCCCTTGATGCAATCATCCTGCGCCCGCATGATCATGTAGTCATCAGTACGGGCAAGCAGAGTAAAAATACGAATTTTCGCGAGAATCTATGCACCGGATATTTTGACGAGATCGCACCGTTTTCTCCTGGTTTGTCGCACCGTTGTCCCAGCCCGGACACGCGCACCCTGCACAATCTATCCGATCGGTGCGTTCAGGCACTCAACAACATCGGGAGCTGCCGTACCGGGCCTCTGCCGGAATTTATTGATCCCACGCGTCCCGAGTGCGCCGATTATATTGCGCAAAATCTCAACTATGCCGGGTGCGTGGCAAACTACAAATCCCGCTCTGATTTTTACAGCGACCAGTGGCTGGTCTGGATGCAGCGCGCCATTCCATTTTTCAACAAGCGGTTTGACACCGTAACGCTAAGAGACCCGCAGGGCAGGGTGGTGGACGAGTATACGTATAACAATTATTAACGTCTCATGAAACTATCATTTCACGGCGGAGTGCAGGAGGTGACCGGGTCGTGTTATCTGGTGCAGACCGAACAAACGAATATTCTGGTGGATTGCGGGATGTTCCAAGGGGCGGACGACGTGAGCGACGTCAATTTCAACGATTTCGCTTTTGATCCTGGGGGCGTGCATGCGCTGTTGGTTACGCACGCGCATCTTGACCATGTGGGGCGCATTCCGCGGCTCGTGCAAAAGGGCTTTCACGGGCGCATCATCTCGACTGCGGCAACGCGCGATTTGGCGCGGCTGATTTTGGAGGATGCGCTCTCGCTCGCGCAACGCGAGGAGCGGCAGCTGTTCGACGAGCATGACATCGAGCGCTCGTTCTCGCAGTGGGATGCGATTTTTTATCACGAAAAAAAGGAAGTGGGCGATATTGCCTATCGGTTCAACCGGTCCGGGCATATTCTCGGGTCTGCGTTGGTCGAACTGTGGGCCGAAGGCAAGCGTCTGCTTTTCACGGGCGATCTGGGCAACGTGTCGTCGACGCTGCTTGAACCCCCGGAGCAGATTTCCGGTCTTGAGTATCTGGTGATTGAGTCCACCTACGGCAACCGGATGCATGAGCAGGTCGCGGATCGCGAGCTGAAATTCGAGCGCGCGATTGAAGATGTCGCAGCCAAAGGCGGCGCGCTCATGATTCCGGCGTTTGCCACGGAGCGCACGCAGGATATTTTATACCTGCTCAATGAAATGGTGCACTTTAAGCGGGTGCCGGATATGCCCGTATTCGTGGACGCGCCGCTTGCAACTCGCGTCACTGAAGTATATGAGGGGTACGGAGACGAGTACCGGCAGGAAATCCACGAACTCATGACGCGCCATCCCAATCTGTTCCGCTTTAAGCGGCTCACGTTTACCGAGAGCGTGGATGCCTCAAAACACATCAATGACGTGCCGCCGCCCAAAGTGATTATCGCCGGATCCGGCATGATGACCGGCGGCAGGATTTTGCATCACGCGCGCCGCTACCTGCCGGATCCCAAAAGTATGCTGCTCATCATCGGCTACCAAAGTCCGCGCTCGCTCGGGCATCGGCTGCTCAACGGCGCCCAAAGCATACACATTTTTGGCGAGGAGATTCCGGTCAATGCCGAAATCAGGCAGATTGACGGATTTTCCGCGCACGCGGACGCGCCCCAGCTTTTTTCATTTGTCGAGCAGACGCGCGATACCCTCAAACGGGTATTTGTCGTGCATGGCGAGGAGACGCAGGCCAGCCACCTCTCGCAGGAAATCCGCGACCGCCTCGGCGTACAGGCCGACGTGCCCGCGCTCCACGAGGAGGTTGAACTGTAACACGAATTCATTTGCGGGTTCGTTCCTTTTCTTCTATACTTTCATTATGAACAGCAAGTCAAAAGAAGATCAACATGTGCATCTGAAGTATAAACTCTGCATCTCGGGCGCGGCCGAGACAAGCCACTGCGCGCCCGATGCGCTGGAAAAAGCAAAGGAGTTGGGAGGAGAAGTTATCAGACAAGGAGCGGTGCTGGTTACCGGGGCCACCACCGGGGAGCCGTACTGGGGGGCGATCGGCGCCAAAGAGGCCGGCGGATTCGTGATCGGGCTTTCTCCGGCCTCGTCCGAGCTTGAGCATATAAAAAAATACAAACTGCCGGTTGACTATCACGACATCATCATCTACACCGGATTCGGGTATGCCGGGCGCAACTTATTGCTCACGCGTTCGGCCGATGCCGTGCTCATCGTGTGCGGGCGCATGGGAACGCTCAACGAGTTCACCATCGCGTTCGAAGATGACAAGCCCATCGGCGTGCTCACCGGCACTGGAGGGCTGGCGGATCGGATCCAGGAGCTGATCAAAGAAAGCCACCGCGGCCCCGGCAAAGTGATATTTGATTCAAATCCGAAAACCCTTGTTACAAAACTCATGGAATTGATCAAGTTGGAAAAGACCGTGGAAAAATAGCATCGTATGTTGAAATTGCTTCAAGCAATACTGCTCTTGTCCGGCATGATTATCGGCGTGGGCATGTTTGCCATCCCTTTTTCGTTTGTGCAATCCGGCTTCCTGCCCGGAGCCATAGAACTTATTGTGTTGTCATGCGCGGTGACCATGTTGCACCTTCTCTACGGCGAAATCGTGCTTGCCACTCCGGAGTTCCACCGCATGCCCGGGTATATCCGCGCCTATCTTGGACGCGGGGCAACAAAAATATCCTGGGCATCCACGTTGTTTGGCACCATTGGCACGCTGCTTGCGTATCTGGTGGTCGGATCCCTTTTTGTGCAGACCGTTTTTGGCCCGGTTGGAGCAGGAACCCACATCAACATATTTGCGATAGGGCTCGTCTGTATAGTCGGCCTGATCACGTTTTTCCCGCTGAAAAAAGAATCAGCGATCAACAGCGTACTCACTGTTTTTGAGATTGCCTTTATTGCCCTGCTCTCGCTCCTGCTGCTGCCAAACATCTCACTCCCCAATTTTTCCGCCATGCGCGCGCGCGATCTCTTTGCGCCATACGGCGTACTCCTCTTTGCCCTAAGCGGGGCCGGCGTAATTCCGGATGTGGTTACGGTTCTTGGCCGCAACAAAAAAATGGTTCGAATCGCTATTATTACCGGATCCCTTATTCCGGCCGCATTATATCTTTTGTTTGCCTTTGCGGTGGTGGGCGTGAGCGGAGTGGGAACAAGTACGGAGGCGATTGTCGGGCTACAACGCACGTTTGGCAACAACATCGCGCTATGGGCAAGCGCTGTCGGATTTCTTGCCGTGCTCACGTCTTTCGTTGCGCTCTCGGCGAATTTTCAGGCACTGCTTTCCCTTGACCTTGCCATGCCTCGGCGCTTCGCATGGCTTGCCGCGTCTGCAATTCCCTTTGTCCTCTACCTTGCCGGCTTCCAGAATTTTATCGCGATCATAAGCATTGTCGGCGTGGTCGCATTCGGCGTTGACGCGATCCTCTTTCTGCTCATGGGCCGCAGTGTTCGGCGGATGCAGGGACAAAAAAGCACACTCGCCTCCATTACGGGCTTCGCCATCCTTGCGGTTTTGCTCGTTGGCGTCTTTGCCGAACTCTTGCGTTTTCTCAACGGGAAGGTATAATGGCATCACGATATGGACATCCTCGGAGAATACGAAAAACAGAATCCGCAACCGGTTCGCGCGGCTCCGCAGCGGCAGCTGGCTGACGAGTATGGATTTTTTATCCGCCTGGTCATGCGGCTGTCCGGATGGAAGATAGAGAATTCAAGACAGGCAAGCTATGTGCTGCTTGCTGCTCCCGCCTGCGCCCGGAGATTGCCGAAGCAATCATGCGCGTCCGTGAAGGCAAGCTGCACATTGTCCCAGGTTTCGACGAAGCTATTGATGCCTGCGGCTCTTGGAAATAATCGTGGGAAGCGCCATCAAAACAATGGTGAGTCCGATTATCGCGAAGATAAGATAAATAATGAGCATAATCTGTAATTACTGTAGCGTGTACAGATATTTTACGCCGATTCAAAGCAATGTCAAGCTGTATGCGCCAACGTATCCCCATCCCCCCTGCTTGACTCCATCAGGGGAGCTCGATTGGGAGAGCAGCTGTTAGGCCGGGGTTTTTGTGCTATACTGGGAGTGTGAAATTCACCTTCCCCAAGGTCAACAACGTCATTCTCATCATTATATTCAGCCAGTTTATTTTTACTGCGGCGGCCGGGCTGACCACGCCGCTCTTTGCGGTGTTCGTGCTCGAGAATATCGGCGGGAGCGCGATCACGGTGGTCGGGTTTGCGGTGGCGATTTATTGGATCTGCAAATCGCTCCTGCAAATACCGATTGCGCGCCGGCTTGACCGCATCAGCGGCGAGATGGACGATCACAATGCCATGCTTGCGGGCGCGTGTATTTTTACGCTTGCAACTTTTCTCTTTTATTTCAGCCATGAGGTCTGGCACATCTACGCGTTGCAAGTATTGATGGCGATCGGGGACGCGCTTTTTATTCCGCCGTTTTACGCCATCTTCAGCAGGCATCTGGATCACGAACATATCGGGTTTGAATGGTCGCTCTTTTCCAGTTTTTCGGTCGGCGCCGGATCCGCGCTCGGCGGCATTTTTTCTGGACTGCTTGCGACCATCACCGGCATCCGCGTCATGTTTCTCATCAACGGCACGCTCATGCTGATCGGCTTTATCATTCTCTGGTTCCTGCGTCCGTACATCTCTCCCCGCATGGGCGCCGCGGAGGGCGTCATGATAATCGAACAGAAGCGGCCGTAACTTTTTCCGTCATCCTGAGGCGTAGCCGAAGGATCTCGACGATGATCAGGAGAAGAGTTCTTCTCCGTCAACTGACGGATCAGAATGGCCAATAGGAGTATCTATGCCTATGACCAACCGTGAAATCGCAAACATATTGTATGAGATGGCGATGTTCTTCGAGATGGAAAGCGTTGCGTTCAAGCCGGCCGCATACGAGCGTGCTGCCCAATCCATTGAATCGCTTGGCGCCGAGCTTGCGGGGTCGTATCGCGAAAAAGGAAAAGATGCGTTCGCGGGCATTCCCGGCGTGGGAAAGGGGATCGCGGATCATCTCGAGGATCTTTTGAAAAAAGGCGATTTTCGGGAGCATATGATGCTGGTCAAAAAATATCCGGTCGCGGTTGCTGAACTTGCGGCTGTCGAGGGCGTGGGGCCCAAGATGATCAAGCTGCTCTGGCAGAAGCTGAAGATCAAAAATCTCGCCGGTCTTGAGGCCGCAGCGAAAGCCGGCAAGATTCGCGCACTGCCGGGGCTTGGCGAGAAATCGGAGCAGAAGATTCTCAAAGGAATCGAATTTCTCAAGACATCCGGTGGTCGGAAATTGCTCGGCTCGATCCTTCCCGAAGCGCGTGCGCTTGAGAGTATGATCCGCTCCTTTCCGGAGGCGGATGAAGTAATGGTTTGCGGTTCCCTGCGCCGGAGAAAAGAGACCATCGGCGACATTGATATTCTGGTTTCGTCTTCAAAACCGGATGCGGTGTCCAAACGGTTTCTGGCACTGCCTCTGATTGCTCATGTCTATGGACACGGGCCGACCAAAACCAATGTGCGGCTCAAAAACGGGCTTGATGCTGATCTGCGCGTGGTGCCGAAAAAATCATGGGGCGCGGCGCTCAACTATTTCACCGGATCAAAAGAACACAATGTGGCCTTGCGCGAGATTGCGATCAAAAAAGGATGGAAGCTCAACGAGTATGGGCTCTTCTCCGGCGCCAGAATGATCGCGGGAAAAACCGAAGAGGAACTCTATAAAAAACTCGGGCTTCGGTATATTGAGCCGGAGCTTCGTGAGATGACCGGCGAGATTCCAGCGGCTCGCACGAACAAACTTCCGCATCTGATCGGATACGGCGCCATACGCGGCGATCTGCAGGTGCAAACAAACTGGACCGACGGTGATAATTCAATCGAAGAGATGGCACGAGCCGCGTCTGACGCGGGGCTCGAATATATCGCGATCACCGATCACACCAAGTCTCTTGCCATGACCGGCGGACTGGACGAAAAAAAATTGGCGCGTCAGATTCAAGAGATCAAACAGGTAAATGCGAAACTGCGAAAGAAAAAAATCAACTGCATTGTGCTTGCCGGCGCCGAAGTGAATATTATGAAAGACGGTTCACTTGACATCGCGGATGAAATGCTTGCCAAGCTCGACGTAGTTGGCGCATCAGTGCACAGTCACTTCCGCCTTTCGCGTATGGAACAAACCGCTCGCGTGATCCGCGCCATGGAAAATCCCCACGTTGACATTATTTTCCACCTGACGGGCCGCCGCATCAACAAGCGCAAACCCATTGACGTTGATATTGACGCGGTCATTGCCGCGGCAAAGCGAACGCGCACGATGCTCGAGATCAACGCCTCACCGGAGCGTCTTGACTTAAAAGACGAATACATCCGCAAATGCGTTGCAGCCGGGGTCAAAATGACCATTGATTCCGACGCGCATGCAGCCGGCCACTTCACGTTTCTCGAATACGGCATAGCCCAGGCCCGTCGCGGCTGGGCAGAGAAGAAGAACGTGGTCAATACGCGTCCGTTAAAAGAATTCCTCGCGCTGTCGAAAAAGAGACGGTAGCTATTATGTATGGGTTCTGCACACGAGGCCTTTTCCTGCGCGCAAGGAGTTGTTTTCAGCGTAAAATCATGATAAGCTCTAGGCATGGCAAGAGCAGAACGATCGGCCGGAGCGGCGGTATTTCGGCATACGAGGGCCGGGCGGATGTATCTTTTGATTCAGCATCCGGATGTACCGAACGGCAAAGCGCGTAAGCCGACGGCCGGACACTGGGATTTTCCAAAAGGCCACATTGAGGCGGGAGAAAAAACCGAGGATACGGTCAGGAGAGAAACTCGCGAAGAAACCGGAATACGGCGCATCACTCTCACCCCCGGCTTCAAAGAAACGATCCGCTACTTTGTAAATTATGGAACGGGGAAGCGCCTTAAATTTGTAGCCTTTTTTCTTGCGGAAACGAAGCAGAAACGCGTGACGGTCTCGTCCGAGCACCAAGCGTACGCATGGCTAGGGTACAGAGAGGCGCGTAAAAAATTGACGTATCAAAATGCACGACGTGTGCTCGCAGCAGCGGAAAAGTTTCTGAAAAAATATGATCGAACCGGAGTCGCATCAAAATCAAAACCATCTGCTCAACGTGCATGACCTCTCGATCACCATGGATCGCGAGGAGGTTTTGCGCGGTGTCTCGTTCTCCGTTGAAAAAGGAGAAGCGCTTGTCGTGATCGGGCCCAATGGCGCAGGCAAGACCATGCTTTTCCGGGCGCTGCTTGGGTTGATCCCGCATCAGGGCACAATTGCTTGGCAAAAAGGCGTCAAAATCGGTTATGTGCCGCAAAAGTTTTTAGTTGACCGGTCCTTGCCCGTGACGGTGCGGGAGTTCTTTCTCCTCAAGTCAAAAAAATTCTGGCGGCCCGGCCGGGAATTTCTTGCGCATATCGAGCACGAACTGTCAATCGTGGGTCTGCACGATACGATTTTAAGAAAACCGGTCAGCGAACTTTCGGGCGGAGAATTCCAGCGTGTGCTTATCGCGTGGGCCATGCTCAACCACCCCGACGTGCTGCTCTGCGACGAGCCGACTGCGGGCATCGACATGGAAGGGGAGCAGACTGTGCATCATATTCTTGCCCGTCTGCAGAAGGAACGGGGCACCACGATTGTCCTGATTTCGCACGATCTCAACGTGGTGTACCAATATGCCACCAACGTGTTGTGCCTCAACAAAAAAATGATCTGCCACGGCGCGCCGCAGCAAGTATTAAATCCGCAGGAGCTTGCAAATATTTATGGTGGCGGAACTTTTTACCACCATCCGAAGAATGTAGCACATAAAACATAGAACAAAATGGAAGCATCTCTTGTCGAAACATTGCTGATTGCACTCGTCATCGGCGCCGCATCCGGAGCGGTCGGGTCGTTCATCCTGCTCAAGCGCATGGCGCTGGTCGGCGATGCGCTCTCGCATGTGGCCCTTCCCGGTATTGCGCTCGCGCTCATCTATCACTTTGATCCTTTTTGGGGCGTGCTCTCGTTTCTCTTGGGCGCGGCAATACTGGTATGGTATCTTGAACAGCACACACGCCTTCCGTCCGATGCGCTTGTGGGGCTGCTCTTCACGGCAAGTTTGGCAATCGGCATCCTCTCGATCCCGGGCGGAGACGTAATCGATTCTCTCTTCGGCGAATTCCCCGCATTCAGTCCGCCGGTGCTTGTTTCCGTAATCGCGACCGGGGTCGTACTCACGATTCTTGTTTTTTTTCTGACGCGAAAATTCTTATTCTCCATTGTCTCCAACGAGCTTGCCCGCGTGCAAGGCGGCGGCGGCACCGCCGAACAACTCGTGCTCCTCCTTATTTTCTCCGGCGTGGTGGCGCTCGGCATCAAACTGGTCGGCACGCTTCTCATGGGCGCGCTCACCATTATCCCCGCGTCCATCGCAAAAAATATCAGCACGAGCGCGCGCCGCTACATTCTCTTGAGCACCGGTCTCGGCGGTTTTATCGCAACCATAGGCGCATTCGCGAGCCACACCCTGCATCTGCTGCCCGGTCCCACAATCATCCTCTTGGGTGCCGGCATCTTTGTCTGTTCCCTGATTTTCTGGAGAGAATAAAAATAGTCCTGCATCCTGCAGGACTATTTTTATGTTTTCACAACGGAGTAATAGTTATTTCTTCACCTCGGCCAGAACTTTTCCGAATGCCGACGGGTGCTTCTCGGCAAGCTCGGCGAGAATCTTGCGGTCGATCTCGATTTTCTTTTCTTTGAGCGCGCCGATAAATGCGCTGTACGACATGTCTTGGCTGCGGGTCGCGGCGCCGATCTTTACCTGCCAGAGGCGGCGGAAATTTCGTTTTTTCTGCTTGCGTCCGACAAAAGCATTGGGCCATGCATGTAGGAGGGCCTGGCGCGCGAGTTTCTCTTTATTTTTCTGCCCCCAGCGGAATCCCCTCGCGTAGGTGAGAAGTTTTTCGCGCCGCTTATGGGCTATGGTTCCTCGTTTGACTCTGGTCATAAAAATTTAATTTGCATACGCTCTCATTTTTTTCTCGATGGCTGGGGTGAATCCGAGCATGCCTTTTTTGCGGCCCTGCTCGCTTTGGCTCTTTTTCGCATTAAAATGATTGTGTCCGGCGCGGCGGCGGAGCACTTTTCCGGTTCGGGTGAATTTGATTCGTTTGAGAACGGCTTTCCGTGCCATAATAAATTGGTTTTGTGCGTTTATGTGTCATCCTGAATCCCGACTTGTCGGGATGAAGGATCCCGGGATTCTTCGCTCCGCTCAGAATGACCGGAATGCTACTTTTTTGTTATGACTGCAAGCAATCCGTGCGGAAGACGCTTGGGCGCAAGCTCTACGGTAAAGTCCGCGGGGATCATCTCAAGAAACGCGTTGAATTTCTCAAGCGCCAGCGGCCCGTGCGCTTTCTGCCTGCCGACCAGCTTCATGTCTATCCGCACCTTGTGGCCCTCCTCAAGAAACTTCTTGATGTTCTTGGCGCGAAGCTCCAAATCGTGCGTACCGGTCAGGAAACCGATCCGCACGCCTTTGACCTCGCTCGTGTCCTTGTGCTTCTTGCCCTGCTCCCGCTCTCCCTTTTCCCGCTCGTACTTGAACTTGCCGAAGTCCATGATCTTGCACACGGGCGGTTTCGCGGTCGGCGCGATCTCGATCAGGTCAAGCCCGCGTTCGTTGGCAATACGAAGCGCGTCCGTGGTCTCCATTACACCCAGATTCGCGCCCTCGTCGTCAATGACTCGGATCGGGGTCGTGCGGATAAGTTGATTGATACGGTAGCGTCGTTGGATAGTAAAAAGGGGTTTAAATTGAATTTGCCTTACCTATGGGACTATACAGGATAGGGTGGGGAAAGTCAATAAGATCGTTGCAGCTCACAAAAAAGGTTACCCAACCCTCCCGAGTAGCTCATAAATCGGTTACCGTATCGCCATATGAACATGGCGATAAGACAAAGCATATTCAAGGAACATCTCATTAAATGGCTGGCATGTGAGGGAGACCGG